>JAHEML010000017.1 GCA_024643705.1 Caldilineaceae bacterium
ACCCCCCGGTCGTTGGTGCTGCTAAAGACGTCTGTGCTGCGCAGGTGAACGGCATAGAAGCCTTCCAACCCGGTCGGCAGTGTGTACGCCCAGGTAGCCCCAGGATCGCCGCTCGTGCCGAGGGTGGCTGTGTACCAGGTGGTGGGGGCGCGGCTTTCGCCGAAACTGAAGACTTCCAGCCCGACATCAACGCTGCTGATCCCCGCATGCTCGGCTTGTGCCAGAAGGTAAACCTCATCTTCTGTCAAGGCCCGTTCGTAAATCATTACCTCGTCCAGCAGTCCATCGAAGAAAAAGGAGGCCAGCCCCTTGTTCGCACCGAGAATGATGGTGCCATCCACGGCGCTGAGTGACCCAGCTTCTTCAAAAGTCAAGGCTCCATCCAGGTAGATGCGAACGGATGTCCCGTCATAGGTCAGAGCGGCATGGTGCCAGCTCCCTGGTGTGACGAGCGGACCACTGTATGTGCCAGCAAGCAGGTTGGTGCGCACTCTGCCTATGGTGGAAATGTATAGCCAGGCCACACCCGTTCCGGTCTGCTGGACCATGGTGCGACTTTCGCTGAGATCATCCACGTTGAACCATAAGCTGGCCGAGAATGTCTGGGTCAGCGGCTCGATGATGATTGGGGTATCGAGATAATTTGATGTGCCGTTGAAATCGAGGCCATTTGCATAGAATCCGGTTGCCCGTACAGGGCAGTCGGTACAGTTGGCGTGATTGGCATTGACGCCACTGTCGTAGAACAGGGCCGCGCCGCCGGCTTCTTCGAAGTGATAGCGGCCCACCTCACCGCCCCAGGCAGGGTATTCAAAGGCAAACCCAGAGAGGGTCAGCGGGGTGCTGATCGCGGCTGAGGGCACCACCCAATGCGAGAAGTCGACCTCTGGGGCATAGGCATCGAGACGGATTTCACCACCGTTCCCCGCGTTGAATGTCTTCACCGTCGAGTTGCCGCTGTTGTCTGCTGCGCCAACTTGCAAGTCGTAGCGACCAGCTGGCCGCGTACCGCGCAGGATAAAGTCGATGCTCCAGATGTTCCCGGCTACATCCGCCCGCTGTGGGGCAGCACCCAGCCAGGGATTCCCATTGCGGTCTACCAGGTTAACCATCACCGTTGCCGTAGCAACACCGCTTCCGGCGATGCCTGTTTCAATCTCGGGGTCGTCGATGGTGCCGGTGAGAGCCAGGCTCCAGGCTTGACCTTCGCTCCCGACCGGGGTCAGATTTTCCCAGTTTCCGGTGTAGGATGCCGAGATGTCCGGCGGGGTGTTGTCTACGTAGATATTGGATGGCGCCTGTGTGTATTGGTTACCGACGCTGTCCACGGCCCGGAAGATGACCTGATAGTGACCTTCACCGGAAAGCTGGGACGGATCGAAGGCCGGACACCAGGCCACGCCAATGTTGGCGTCTGCACAGGGCGCTGCTGCCAGCCATGCGAACTGGGAGGCTCCTGGTTCCAGGATGCCGAAGTCGAAAGTCCAGATGCGCGAGGTCGAATCGGCAGTGCTAACGACCAGTTGGACATAGTCATTCGGCCAATACTGCTGGGTGGTCTCCAGGGTGATACCAAACGGCGAATCTGCATCCACCACCACCAGGGTATCGAACTGAGTGCGGAACCAACGAAACTGGTTATTGTAAGCCGATTGAATCTCCAGGTCGCTGAGTGGACGCTGGTAAATAGCTAGTTCGTGGATGGCTCCATTGAAGTGCTGGTTAATGGCAGCGTTCCCAATCGGCGTACTCGCCCCAACGAAGATGCTGTCGTCGGCATTCGGCAGCCCTGGGTTCGTGCCAGCAATGGTCTCGATCAGGTCCCCGTCCAGGTAGAAGCGGGCTGCATTCGTACTATCAAAGACCACGGCCACATGCTGCCAAGAATTGGCTGCGACCGGCACGTTGCTGGCATAGGCCTTGACCCCGAAAGTGCTGAAGAACAGCTTGCCGTCATCGATCCCAAAACCGAAGCCATTGTCGGTGTTGGTGCGGGCCGAAGCGATGATCCAGTGCCGCCCATCGAGGGCTGTGGGCCGGATCCATGCCTGGATCGAGAATTCTCCGGTCAGATTACCAATTTCGGATGGCGTACCAATATCCACATACCCCAAACCCTCGAATGTTGCGCCGTTGCCAACACGTCCGGGCAGGCCGGAGAGCACGCCATTGATAGCACCGTCGTATTCGTTAGGTGACTGGTCCTCAAAGACGATCGCAGCAGTCCCTTCTTCGAACTCCAATTGCAGCCCCGGAGTCGTGGTCTTGTAGAGGCCCAGGACATCTGCAGCGGTCAGTGGCCGGTTGTACAGGCGGATGTCATCGACATAGCCCGTGAGGTCTTGACCGAACTTGATATTTGGCGTACCCGGCCCGCCCCAAGGTGAACCGGAGGCATCATTCGCAACTTTGATTCCGTTGAGATACACGCCGCCGCTGCCGCCGAAGGCGTTGTGCACCACAACCAGGTGGACCCATTCACCCGCCGGAGCCGGTGGGTAGCCCCAATTATCGTCATAAGGCGGGGTGTTCGTATCCCATCCGATATCATACCGGTCTGTCCAGATACGGAATGGCCGGTTGACGCCCCTGTTTTCGACGATAATGCCGTTTTCGACGCGCACCCAGGCTGCAAAAGTGAAATCTTCTGCAACCTGGTCCCAGTAGCCAGGCAGATTGAGGCCGCGGATATAGCCAGCCCCTTGGAAAAAGGCGGCCCGGTTTGCCATGCCGCGAATACCCAGGGTCGGGCAGCCATTTGCACAGGTCGAGTCTCCGTAAACGCCGGCTACATCCGTGAAGATATTCGAGCCTGGCGGGTCATCGAACGTATGGTGGAGATGGAGCGAAAGATCGGTCTGATTGGTCAGAGCTGCGATCTCGGACGGATTGAGGGCGATCGGGTAGACGATCAGATTGTCCAGCATCCCTTCAAACGGAAGATAGGATGCTTTTCCTGCGATCCGTCCGATCTCAAAGGTGTTGCCGGACGAGGTGAAATCCGTCCCATTTGGGATGCTGTTGTCATTACCGACCGGCTTACCGTTGAGATAGACCTGGTAATTTCCGGCGCCATCATAGGTTGCTGCCAGATGGCTCCAGCCATTGCGCGGGACATTGCCGCCGGGGGTGTAGTCCGTGTTCCAGCCGGTATTGGCGGGGAAGGCCAACCCGACCTGATCACCGGCGGTGATGTACAGGCTCGGATAGCTGCCGTCCCCCATCACGGCGCGCAGGCTGCTGCCAGTATGGCTTGGGTTAACCCAGATGCTGGTCGTCCAGGGGCCGTTGATCAGTTCGGTGTAGACCTGAATGGCATCGTCGATACCGTCGGTTTGTAGCGCTTTTCCGGCGAAGTCATTGACGAACGCCGGACATTCCGGGGTGTAGTTGCCGCCGCAGTACATAGCCTGGTTCGGCATCGCCGTGGAGTTCCAATAGACTTCTCCGGCTGGTTTGCTGAAGTTCTCATCGAAATGCGCCCGGATGAGCGGGTTGAGGACGACACCGGGCACATCCGTGATATTCAGTGCAGCTTCGGCCAGTTGGCTGATTTCAAGCACGCCGGAGAGTTGGCCCCCAGGGATTTCGGCGGTATCGACCAGGGTTTTGGTGCCCAGGATCGGCACACCGTAAACAGATGCGGTGCGTTCGACCGGGATGGTTGGAATGCCACCACCGTCGATGACCAGGAAGTCATCATAGGAGATAACCCGATCGTAGAAGACGACATCGTCGATCATCCCTGCGAAGTTTTTATCGTTGTTGAAATCGCTGCGCTCTGGGCCGCCAAGCCTGAAACGTGATCCCGGCTGGATATGTGGGTCATCATTGAAGACCCCGGTCCCGTACACATTGCTTCCAATCAGAACACCATCCAAGTAGAAGAAGATTGTTTCGCTGACCAGATTGACATGCGCCAACAGGTGATACCACTGGCCTGGCGGCGCGGAATTATCACTTGAGCTAGGCCCGCCGAAAACGGAGAAGTACTCCCACTTCTGGTCCCAGTAGATATCGAAATGGGTGTCGCTCCGGGCAGTCCCACCGTTGTTATCCAGGATACTAAGAACCTTGTGATTATCCGCACCGGAGGAATCCATGGGGTAAACCCAAAGGCTGATGCTGTAGCCGTCTCCGCTGAAGCTGTCCAGGACCACATCCATGTTGACTTCATCGTCCACGCCGTCGAATTGGATCGCGTTGCCGGTCACCCCGGTTACGCCGGACGTCGGGCATTTTCCGGCGCCATTCTGGCACGTAGCATTCGAAGGCTCCCCGATGATGGCAAAGCTGGTAGCCCCGGCAGATTCGTTGAAAGGCACCCGGGCATCCGGTGGATCGTCGACGTATCCCAGCCAATTTTCGTCCTCCTCGCCGTAATAGACGACCTGGGCCGGGAAGGTTGGGTTGGTATTGCTGACTGTGAGGGTGAAATCAAGCAGTTGGCCCGGTTTGACCAGGCCGTCCGAGACGTTGTAGGCGCCATTCATGAGTTCTATGATGGCAGCATAATTGCCGCCTAAAATCGAAAACGGGTAATCGAAGATGGCGACCTCATCGATCATCCCTTGGAAGTAGCTCCCCCCGCCGTGGGCTGCGCCGATCTGGATGTCTGCCGTGCTGGCCGGCAGCGCGCCCACGGCTGCCGCTTTGGCTAAGTCGCCGTCAATGAACAGGTATGCCCAGTTCGAGGTATAGATCAGCGCTACATGATGCCAGATCTCCGGACTCAAGACCTGACCGGTCGCCAGTTCTGCGCCGTGGATGCCCGTGGCCAGGTTGCCGCTGGCCGTAATATAGAGCCAAGGCTCGCCGGCATTTTTCTGTTCGAGGATGGTGCGTACGCCAGACCCAGCGCTATCGAGATACACCCAGGCTGCTACTGTCAGACCGCCGTTCGGGTTGCGGTTGTAATCAAAAATGGCCGTGTCATCCACACCATCGAAAGCCAGGCCGTAGCCGTAGCGCCCGAGCTGGCCGGTCGTAGGGCAGGCGGACCCGTTGCAGGTCGCGTTCGAGTCACCGGCGTTATCCAGGAAGCTGACGGCCCGGGCATTCTCTTCAAAGCGGAAAATGTGCTCCGGTGCGCCCTGTTCAACCATGCTCCCTTCCGAGAAGAGAATCGTGTCCAGAATGGCATCGGCATTGGAGGCGATGTTGGGATTGAGGGCGTAAAAGAACTCCTCCTGGTCGTCGAGGGTGTCTTGGTCCAGGTCGGCGCGGTGGGGGTCCGACCAGACCCAGGTATAGACCGGGTTCCCCTGTCCATCGATATCATACGCATGCAGCCAGCCGTTCCATTCGGCCAGGTCGGTCAGGCCGTCATCATCACTGTCGGGATCGTTGGGGTTCAAGCCGCGGCGGATTTCCTCTGCGTCCGTCAGTCCGTCGTTGTCATTATCGGCGGCATTTGGGTTGTACCCATTTGTCAATTCGAAATAGTCGCTAAGCTTGTCGCCGTCCGAGTCGCCAGCGCCAGGTCCGGGATCCGTGCCGTCTGGCAGTCCGTCCCCGTCAGCGTCCATCTGGACCGGGAACTGCAAGTCGCTTCTGCCGTTCCAGCCCAGGCTGTGGAAGGCGCTCAAGGTGGTTGGGAGAATGTCGAAGACGTGGAAGCTGCCGACTTCGAAATGGGTGGAGCCGTTGAATGAATACGTCTTGCAGGAAGTTTCTGCGCCGAATACCAGCCAGCAGCCCACATAAGGGGCAGCATAAGATTCTGTGAGATACATGAACTCGTTCAGATCCATGTTGATTCCGGTGCCGATATCGCCGAAACTGACCCCCGCGCCGGACAGGGAGACCGTATCGCTGGTGCGGACATATGGCCCCGGCAGGCTTTCCCATTCTCCGTTCATCATGTTGAGGGTCAGCCCGGAATCCTGGTCGACCGCGTTTGGCTGAAGGAAGTAGAAGAAGGAAGATTTTTTGGCGTCGCTGCTGCTGTAATCCTTGTTGAATTTCAGGGTATTGGTGATGTCCAGAGTGTATTTGACGATCTGATCGGTCGTAAAACCGGCATTCGGGACAAGGAATTCGGCATTCTGGAAACGGAAGTCCAGCCGATCGCCTGATTCAAGATTTTTGATAATGAAATCCACATCATACAGGGCATCGGCAATCAAGGAGGTCAGAGCGCCTTGGGCCGAGGGCCAGTCGAAGAAGAAGGCCAGACCTTCATAAATGAGCTGCAAAAAGATGATAATCTGACCGATAATGGGGATCAGACTGATGGCGAAGAGAATGATGGCGACCATGGTGGACGCGACGGCAAATGCCAGCGCCATGTTAAATCCGATCCCGTTGGGATGGTTGAACAGACCGGAGGTCAGCGCGGTGAAGACGAAGACACCCCAGGCGATAGCGACCGCAAAAAGTAGCCCCGTTGGACCGACGGCCTGGTTTTGGAATGCGTAGACAGCCAGATTGGTGCCTGCCTGGTAGGCGGTATATGCCCCGACGATAAAGTTGACTGCGCGCACGACGGTGAACGCGATCGTGGCGGCGTTCAGAATGGCTGTGCCGGTGTAAAGCAGTTCGGAATCACCGGTGAAATAACCGGCTACGAACAGGCTGAAACCGATCACGGTGATCACGCCCATGGCGACATAGAGCACGCTTGTGCCAGACTGCATGGCTGGAAAGCGCGAGTTCAGATGCCTGGCGATGTAGGGGTTGTTGAATCCCTTGGCGATATCGCTCCAGAAGATGGTGTCATCGAAGGTCATCGCCAGGGTTTGCAGAGTCACACCGATGTAGGTAAAGGCCACGACCGATGCGCCTGAAAAAGTCTGCGGCGGCCAGACGTACTCGTATTCGGTCTCCGGGATTTCTTCGTAATCGTCGCTGAATAAAATGACACTCCCGGATTGTACCGCGGCCTGAAGGCCCTGGGAGAGAGCGGTGTAATAGATCTGGGCGAAGATCAGCTTGCCTTGCGCGGCTTGAGCGGCCAGTTCGCTGGCGTCCGCCGGTTGGAAGTAAGGGTCGGCCTGGAGTTGGATCTTGAGGCGTTCGAGGTTCTGAACTGGGTCGAAGACCTGCCAGCCTGTGCCGCTGCCGTCGTAAGTGGTCCAGTTCAGGCCTGCCACGGTCAGGATTTCCTGCCCGGTCAGGTCCGGGGTGACGGTCCCGCCCGTGTTCCCGATTCCATCCAGATTCATTGTGCGGAAACGTTCTTCGGAGGCGAAGAGCAGGGTGGCGAGATCAAGCCCAGCCGGATCGAAGACATCGGTCAACAGATCGACGGTCTCGGTCATCATGATATGCGCCACGAAACCGGAATGGTCGTACTGGAAGGTGCGCATCTCAAGCGAGTCGTTGCCGCCGGAGGCAATGTCCATTGCGGATTCCATGTTGAGAACGGTGACATCCCGTTGCCCGTTCCCAGTGCAGCTCTCGCCGACAAGCGTCTCGCAGTCGCGGCCGCGCAGGAAGGTGCTGTTGAGGTTCCAGGTGGCCAACCAGAGATCGTATTCCTGGCTGATGTCCGGGTCCTGGGCAGGGTCTTCGTACATGATGCCGATGTCGTAGCCGTGGTCCTCGCGCACGTTGAGGCCGGTCAGCGTCCACTCTTCTTCGTAAACATGGATGACAGTCAACACATCCTGCCGGTTGCAGGTGTCTGGGTCATTGGCGGGATTGATGCATTCATCGGTGATCATCTGCACCAGCCAGATGACTCGATATTCGTGGGTCGATCCCCAATCGACGATGCCGCCCGTGGCCTGCTGGGGCCAGTAGACCATCCGGGTGGTGAAAGCGACTTTCAAAGCACCAAGATCGTCGACCATGGTGCTGAGCGGCAGGACGGCGATCAAGTCCCCAGAGCCGTCGTCGGCATCGCGCACGGTGATACCAAAGGGGGCGAGCTTGCTGGTATCGAGCCAGTCTTCGACCGGGTCGCTCATAGTCCGCACGTTGCCGTAGCCAGGCAGGACAGGTAAGTTGCCGAAGTGGCCTGCCGAGGCCGGGATGCGGACCTCGACCAGTGGAACGAGGCGGATATCGCCATTCGCGCCGAGCGCATCATTGCTCCGGATTTCGGGGTTTGCGGTGGTCGCAAACGTGGTGTTAAGCCGACGCTGAATCTGCCCCTCGGTGTCGCCGGTCGGCCAGTCCAGCACGGAGCCTACCATGTCCAAGTGGCTTAGGTCCTGGGGGCGGAACTGCAAATCGACAAATACCGGGTAGTCCGGCTGTAGGTTGTCGACCTGGAGCTTGAAGGGGTTGCTCCCGGTGTAGAGCTGCTGACCCACACTGTATGCCGAGAGGTCGGCCGCATCTGGAACGCCGTCGTTGTCGTTGTCATCATCCCAAACATCGGGCGTGCCGTCGCCGTCGGTATCCTGGCAGACCCCGTTGGGATCATACAGAGGCGAGCTTTCGTTCCAGACCGGGCATTCGTCCGAATCGACCAAGCCATCCTTGTTGCTGTCGCTCTCGTTCGCCTTTAGATACCAGTCTTGCCCGTTGTAGCGGAAACCGTGAACTTCGAGGTTGTCGGCGATGATGTCGCCATCCGAGTCCCAGCGGGCGGGCTGGGTACCGAGCTTGTGTACTTCGACGCCGTCGGTCAGGCCGTCGCCGTCGGTATCGGTCGGGTCGGCAACGCCGTCGCATTCGGGTGCAGTGCTGGCAGCGTCCAGGCAGGTACCCCATTCAGCTTCAAGGTCGTCGGTCAGGCCGTCGCCATCGGTGTCGGTGGTACCTGATGCAAGCGCCAGTGGTGCTGCGCTCCAGCTTTCGAGTGTCATGTTTGATTCGATAGAAGCGGCGCTATTCGAAGCACTTGGCACCGGGAACTCGGAACTCGAAAGTTGGAGCAGGTTTTCATGAGGGTCGCCGGGCGTTTTGACCTGGTCGATGGCCGCTTGCTGCGCACTATTGTGTTCGCTGTTCTTCTGCTGCTCTCTGTAGCGCTCCGCCTGCTCTGCGGAGAAGGCATGGACTTGCCGCGCTTGCAGCAGGGGGGAGAAGATCAGCGAGAAAATCATCAGGAGCACAACAGATGGGTAAAAATGGCGCATGCGACGCAGCCGGAACGCCAACAGTGCCAGCACGAACAGAACCAGGAACGGCTGAGCGGCAGCGAGATCTGCAGAGATAAGCGGTAGCCTAAACGCCAGCCAGCGGTCGGGGGCCTGGATGAAAGGCACGCTCGCCCGCGTGATGCGGGCGCGGTCGTATCCGGAAAATTCGCTGGTGACAGAGGCCACAACCCGGCCCTGGGTCCCCAACTGCGGCAGTTCCAGGTCAAGGTGGAGCTGGTAGGGCAGGCCGTCCGCATCGAGCCAGATCTCGCCGGAGCCGACGAGATCGTTGTAGACATCGGCCGTCTGTAGAGATATCCCGGCGGGGAGGCGGCCTTGCTCACGGAGCGACATCTCCAACCGGTCGCGCATGATGATGGCCAGGGCTGGGCCGTCGAGAGAGAAGGTGTAGCGAACGTATACCAGGTCGGCTGAAGTCAGACGAATGCTCTCGGTTTCGCCAAGCTGCACATCTTTCGCCGCTTCAAGCCACGAGAGCGGGTCGGCACCGGGGGCAAACAGGCCGGTGAAATTATCGGTCTCCTCCCATTCCCCGTTGGGAAGTCTGGAAAAGGCGCGGTCGTCCTCAATTCGGATTTTCATCCCGGAATTTGGATCCGCAGCGGCATCCTTCCAGAGGGTCAGCGCCATATCCCCCGAACCCAGGTCAACTTCCCCGGCCAGAGCCAGGAAATCCTTTACGGGTTTTTTCCCGGCATTGGCCACGGCGGGAATTGGATAGGTGGTCTGGGTAACCTCGGCACGGTATTCGAGCGTTTCGCTCAGGCGAGCACGTTTGTAGGCCTCATCAAGGGCCGTTTCAGGAGAGGTTTTGTGGGAAGATGTTTTGCCAAGTGGGGTGTTGGATATCTGCTGTTCAGGCTGGCCTGCTGCGGCAGTGATCAACAGGATTGAAAAAACGAGGATAAGGAGATACAGGCCGTTGTGGCAAAGTCTCTTTTTCATGCTTGCCATCCTAGTGGGTAAGGGGTGCTCTGGTGAGAGGGCAACCACGGGAAACGTCTTGGTTCAACAGAAATTTAGGGGAGCGAACTGGTGTCTTCTCAATAGATCGGTGACAGCCCAGACCTGTCAGGTGCACCACGGGAGGGATATTGTTAGCCAAGTCAACTCTATTGGCGCGCCTGACAGGTCTCCAAATTTTGAGAAGGTACATGGCTTTCTTGATTTCGATATGGTTGGACAAAGCCCGCGTTTTTCGAAGCATCACTTTCCGAAGCGCCGCGTTCGTATCAGTTATCGATGTCCTTGAGGGGCACAATCAACAATGAAAACGGGACGCAGATGAACGCAGAGTTCCTGTGACTTTATCCGCGGGCAGGCGAAAATCATAATTTTTGTTGGTTTTGGGGCCAAAGTACCAGAAATCCAACTGTTTGGCCCAATTCTGGCGTTTTATGGTCGTAAACTTGGGGGCAATATGTGGGTGTGCTAAAAACCACCAGAGGGCAGTAGTATACTATAGTGACATACGTTTATATCAATCCACGGGGCCGATATTGCAGCGCCTCGGCCAGATGCAGCATGGCGATCTTCTCCTCCCCGCCAAATCGGCAATCGTGCGCAGCTTCCACCCGCGTCCGAATCACCGCCGATGCTTCACCCCGGTCCAGATACGTCAGTTTTCAAAGGGAACCCGCATCACATCCATGTGGATGTCGAAGCCCATCTGAGATGGGACGTCCATCAGCGTACCGTTGATACGGCTCTGATAGCGCTGCACCATGCCCAGTCCACAGGTGTATTCCTTGCGGTCATCTTGCAAGTAACCAAAAGGGCAGGGATACTCACAATATACCCATTTTGATTCAATATGATCTATAAACGCGCGAGATTCAGCGGGGATTTACTTGAGGGGTGTGCATACAGATCACTGGAAAGCACAAGCCATTACGGAGATGTTTCGGTGTGGCAAGGCCCAGATGGACCGAATTTGTAGGTGTCAGACTACGCCCTACCGCCCATTGTGAACGTGATGGTTGTCGGGGCCGGAGGAAGTGGGGGGCAAATGGGCTGTTGGAGTCACCCCCTTTTTCCTGGCCCGCCAGACCGGGGCAAGACCCTGGGAGCCGTGGCTGAAACCGTGAGTGTCACACTGACAACCGTAAGTAACCGGCGAGACAAGTACAAAGAAATGGGTCTGTGCTGCCTGGAGGGTACACCTCGTTCAGGACGATCGATTGAAATCACAGGAGAAGGGCGAGCCAAAATCACAGCGGCGTGTAGCGAAGCGCCGAAAGGTCATGCTCGTTGGGACGTGCAGTTGCTGGCCAGATGTCTGTTTCCTGGCCCGAATGGAGCAGCTACTCTGGCTCTATGCCCAACCCTACGACCTGCTCATTCCGGTTGTCTGTTTTGATGAACGGTCCTGTTTTCTGATCGGCGAGTCTCTGTTACCCTTCCCACTCCGGGCAGGCCAGGTGGTCAAAGAGCATTATGCCTATACAAAGCATGGCTCTTTGACCACCTGGGGGAATTGAGCACTGAACCGGCAAGGGCCTTGCCGAGATTTATCCCAGGCGCACAATGCGGGAATATACCCTCTTCTGCCAGGAAATGGTCAAAGGCTGGTCCGAAGCAGAGAAGATTTAGTTTCCGGTTTACTTAGCATACCAGAGCAACCGTGTGCGGAACGCGTATGGAACATCCATTTGACGCAAATGCTCAAGCCCCGGCAGTGGTCTACCCCTTACTGCGTGTCCTCCTCGTCGATCTGCCCACAGTCGTCGTAGATGACTGGTTAGTTCGATTGCGTCTGAGCCGATTTGACCTGTGCAGACAATTCGCCAGTTCCGAGCCAACAGCCGAGTTTACTATCTGTCCAACCGGAAGATCCAGCTATGTGAACTTGATTTGACCAGACACTATGCGCTTTACCTAATACAGTGCTTGTCTGCCTTTGGGGCCGCTTGCGCGTACGCACGCCCATGACCCTGCCTGCGTTCCATGCATTCCACACGGCGCATGCCTTGGAAAAAAGCGATCTGGCACTTGACACGCCTTCGAACCAAAAAAACGCTACACCTCAACAACAAAATGGGGTGTTCTACTAGTCGGGTATCTCAACCTGTCGGCTGATCTGGCCATTACTCTCCCAAAAGGTCACCTTGGTTGCAAGCATCGGTTCGTCCATGGTCGGCTGGACCCTGCCTGCGGTATCAACGGCGCGGGAGGTGATTGCATGCTCGCCAGGAACTGCATCGGACCAGTCCAGCGACCAGAACTTCCAACCAAAATGCGCAGACTGATCTGCATCGATTTGGGCAACCTGCCACTCACCATTGTCGATTTGTACTTCCACCTGGGCGATAGTAGCTCCCCACGCTGCGCCTTCAATTCGATACCCGGTGCCAGTGCTCACTACTCGAGCTGGCGCCGATTTGAGCCGGCCATGCGTCACTGAAGTCTCCGTCCAGATTTGCTCACCATCGCGATCCTCCTGGCGCAATGTTACATAGTCACGCGCCATGAAACGGTTCATCAGACGCGTATCGATGACTTCAATCCGTTTGAGCCATTTCACGTTGGCAATGCCATACCAGCCAGGTGCAATCAGTCGTAGTGGGTAACCATTGATTGATGGGAGCGATTCGCCATTCATCTCGTAGCAGAGCAGGTTGTAGGGATGCATTGCCTCGTCTGCCGACATGCTGCGCGCAAAATTTTGTTTGATGGTGATGTCATTCCGAGTTTCTTCACCTTCATCGCTCCCATAGAAGACGACTTCAATGCCGTCGTCAAGTATTCCCGCCTCGTCTAGGATTGGGGCCAGCGGCGTGCCTGCCCAAGCAGCGTTGCCGATACCACCATTGAAAAAGGGTAGGCCTGTGTTCCCTGCACACTCCATGGTGTAGACGATCTCTTGGCGCGGCCATGACTTGATGTCGTCCAACGTAAGCGTCATCGGATTTTGGACCAGTCCAGTTATCTCCAGACGCCATTCAGCTACGTCAATTTCAGGACGGTCGTAGTGGGTAATGGCAAAGAATTCATCGTTTGGAGTGATCCAGCTGTCCAGTTCCTCCCAATTTAGCTGTTGGGCGATGACTTCGGGCACAGGATTTTTAGGCATCTGATCTAGCCAGGGAATCACTTCTTCACCTTGTTTCAAGGGCGTTGCTTGCGCGAATTTGACGCTGTTAAGGAAGGCTAGACCGGTCAAGGCGGCACCTCCCTGCATCAACAGATCACGACGTGACAATGTAGGCTGTTTCATTTGAATCCCTTTCTGTAAGTTGTTCGCGAGAGTACGCAGACCGAAATCTTCATCAATGATTGCATCACAAATATGGTTTAGGACTTCACTCTTGTTTCCGCTGAACGGGTTTGGTCCGTGATTCATGTAATGATTGCTTTGGCAACTTCTTCCGACGGAGGCAAGGACATCCCTGCGTTTTGTCGTCGAATAATCCAAAATTGACCCACTTGCCCAGTATTCAGGTGGTACGGTAACATTGGCTAATTCAGTCACAATGAGTTCATTCGGTCAGGTTCTCTCCAAGAAACGACAAGCGAACATTCGCTCTTGTTTGATGTGAGATTGTTACCGTACTAAAACTCATGAAACGTCCGGATGCGTTGAGCGAAGCTTCTGCCATGGTTAGGTGCCGTGGATCTGATCCTTGTGATGCAGTTCAATATCTCCCCCATCGACCCAATGAGGTCACCTTATCAGGCGCTGTGTTCGAAAAGTGTTCATTTATCGTGAATTTCGCCATCGCACTGCGAAATTCATGATAATCTTGTATAATGATCCCCAATCACTGACCACTGCTAAATTCTCAATCACAGCCTAGCGAGCACGTTGAGGTTAACCAGATTGTCAAGAAAGGACAGCAGTACAGTGCTGGTTCCAAGTTTCGTGTGGCGTAAGCGGCGGTGCGGGAAGTTCACACAGTGAGTGAACTGGCGAGTCAGTACGATGTGCACCCGACAGTGATCCGGACATGGAAGCATCTGATCGAGCCCTGCCATGCCGACTTGAGCATCCGACCCCAGTCTGAGTTGGTGGGACTCAATCGGTCCACCTGGTACTATGAACCGGTGGGCGAATCGTCCTTCAACCTCTATCTGATGCGCTTGATCGACACCAAGTATCTGGAACGGCCCTTCTTCGGCTGGCGACGGATGACTGCCTACCTGTGGGAAGCGGGCCACTCGGTCAACCACAAGCAGGTACGCCGTTTGATGCAGAAGATGGGACTGGAGGCGCTCTATCCCAAGCCTCGCTCCAGTCAGCCCGAAGCAGGGCACACAATCTATCCCTATCTGCTGCCCAATCTGGCTATCACAGGCACAAACCAGGTTTGGTGTGCGACATCACCTACATCCCTCTGCGCACAGTGAAATATGATGGCATCTACATCCATGACTACAATACGGCTCCTGCTCTCTACGCCGGATTGGCCAGCTAGTTCGCCTTCTACAATGATGACCGCTTTCACCAGCGCCTGGGCTGTGCCACATCAGCCCAGTTCCATTTGGCCCAAGCGACCACTTCGTCTTGGGCTCCAGCAGCGGTCTGAGAATATAG
>JAHEML010000513.1 GCA_024643705.1 Caldilineaceae bacterium
CTGTAAAGTTTTTCTTCCCACTCTTTAGGGTTGTACGTTTTGGGCATTTCCTGTTGCGACGCCATTTTGTTTTACACCTTTCGAGCAAAAGGGAGACGGGTTTAGACGGATTTGTTCGACTTGTATGGATAAAAGAACACAAAAAAAGTCGCTTCATCTCAAAGGACGAAGCGACTCCGCGGTGCCACCTTTGTTAGTGAACGGAAATTCTGCCGATTGCTAATCTTCTCGTCTCTCAACCTCGCCTGTGAGCGCAAGATGAGGAGATTGAGAGGTTTGTGCAGGCAAATTATCTATTCACTCTCTCAACGCGTTAACGGGCGGACCCGGACGGAGTTACTGACTGTTCGTTACTGACTGTTCACTCCGCCAACCTTCCCGGCGACTTCTCCCCTGCCTGTGCGAACGCTTCTTTCAGCCATGAAAGCGTCTCTCTGCCGCCTGCTGGGGGGTACTGCTCCGGTGCACTGTCGTTGACTCTGCGTATGCTTTTGGTCTGAAAAGTATAGCGGCGGGCTGTGTCCCTGTCAAATTTTTTGTTGCCAAAAGTTTTGCGTTTGCAAGCGTAATGGGTGTCACGCTTCGCGCTTTTGCTGCATTGATCGCACAACCGTCAGTGCTACCACCAGCAGGGTGGCCGGGATGACAACATAGAGCATTGCGTCGGCAAAGACTGAAAGACGCACGTTGCGGGTGGCAGAAAGGATGAGGTAGGTTGTATAGGCCACATAGTAGCCCAAAAGCAACAACCCTTCCCAGCGAGAGATGCGGTTGCCCGTGAAAAAGAGGGGTAGGCAGATGGCCGCTACTGCCAGCATCACCGGGATGTCGATGGCGATGGCGGATTCGGATATGGCGATACCACCGGTCGTGAAGAGACCGCCGATACCAAGCACACCCAGGATATTGAAGATGTTGCTGCCAACCACATTGCCGATGGCGATGTCGCGCTCACCCCGGATGCTGGCGATCACTGATGTGGCGACCTCTGGAAGAGATGTGCCTGCTGCCACGATTGTCAGCCCAATGACCAACTGGCTTACACCTAAACTCTCGGCAAAAGCGACTGCACCATCCACCAACCAACGTGAGCCAAGCGCCAAAGCGCCCAATCCCCCGGCCACCAGTAGCAGATCGACAGGCCATGTGCGGGCGGCCGCGCTGGACGCCCCGAATGCCTGTGCATATTCAGCCTGAACAGCTTTGCTTTCTCGTCTGCTTTGCAAAACTGTAAAAAGCACATAGATCAGCAGTCCCAGCGCCAGAATGAGACATTCGATCCGGCTCAGGTTGGCATCCTGGGCAAAGAATAGAACCAGTGCGGACAGTCCGATCATCAGCGGCACATCCCAACGGATCAACTGTTGGGCCACAATCAGTGGGGTGATCAACGCTGAAACGCCCAAAATGAAAAGGATGTTGAAGATATTGCTCCCCACCACATTGCCCACCATCAACGCCGGTTGGTTGGCAAGAGCCGTTTGAATGCTTACCATCAGTTCTGGTGAGCTGGTTCCGAAGGCCACGACTGTCAACCCGACCACCAGGGGGGAAACACCCACAGCGACAGCAAGGCGGGATGCCCCGCGCACCAGTAATTCTGCGCCACCAATCAGCAGTAGCAAGCCCAAAACAAAATAGACGATCGTTGCCAATGGCATGGAAAGACGCCTTCCGGGTTTACGTTTTTTGAGATAGAAGAGAAGATGTGCGCAGGGAACGTACAACTGTCAAAGCTACAATCAGGAGTGTCAGAGGAATGACGACATACAGCATGGCATCGGCGTAGACAGAAAGACGCCCACTGCCGGTGGCTGCCAGCACCAAATAGGTGGTATAGGCCACGTAGTAACCCAAGAGCAGCAACCCTTCCCAGCGGGAGATGCGGCTTCCGGTGAAGAAAAGGGGCAGGCAGATAACCGCAACCGCGACCATGACTGGAATGTCGATGGCAACCGCAGTCTCCGAAATTGCCACGCCACCAGAGGCAAAGAGACCGCCGATGCCCAAAACAGCCAAAATGTTGAAGATGTTGCTGCCAACCACATTGCCCACAGCGATATCCCGCTCGCCCCGGATGCTGGCGATGATCGACGTGGCGACTTCGGGCAGGGAGGTGCCAGCGGCCACAATTGTCAGGCCAATCACCAGTTCGCTAACCCCCAGGCTTTCGGCAAAGGCCACAGCGCCCTCCACCAGCCAGCGGGAGCCAAGGGCCAGCCCGCCCAATCCGCCAACCAGGAGCAGTAGATCGACAGGCCAGGTGCGGGCCGTTGGGTCTGCTACCCCGAAGGCTTCTTCGTATTCGGCTTGTATTGCTTTATTCTCCCGGCGGCTTTGATAGACAGTGAAGAGAATGTAAGCGACCAAGGTCAGCGCCAAGAACAGACACTCGCCCCAACTGAGCCGGGCATCCTGCACAAAGATGAGCACCAGAACAGACAAACCGACCATCAATGGAACATCCCAACGAATCAACTGCTGGGCCACAACCAGGGGGGTGATGAGCGCAGAGACGCCCAGAATGAAGAGAATGTTGAAGATGTTGCTCCCCATCACATTCCCGATCATCAACCCCGGCTGACCGGAGATCGCCGTCTGGATGCCAACCATCAATTCGGGGGAGCTAGTGCCAAAGGCCACCACAGTCAGCCCGACGACCAGGGGCGATATGCCCATTGCAACGGCCAGCCGGGATGCGCCCCGCACCAGAATTTCCGCGCCGCCGATTAGCAGCAGCAACCCCAACACAAAATAGACGATTGTGCTCAGAGGCATAGAATTGAACCTTACTCAATGTGTAGTATTCAGGAAATTGATATCAAACCGCCAAGTCAGAGTTTGTGCCCGATTGGGCCTAATCGAGCACAAACATAAACCACAGGGTTCACAGTTTTGTCTTTATCCGCGGCCATCTGCCCGATCCGCGTCATCCGCGTTCTATTTTCAAGCCAACTTCATTCGAGACAACGTTATCCCTATCGTTCTGGCAAGAATCCGGCGGCCGCGGTGAGTTCATCCTCCTGGCGTCGCCGCCCCAGGGTCCTCATGCGAATGCGGGTGAGATTGCCAACACCGTCGAGGTCAATCTCCGCCTTGCGGGGCAAATAGACGGCTTCGCCCGCGCCCGCACTCAGCCGGGGCCAGAGCGAGAAGTAGACCACCTGGGCGGCGTCGTTGTAGATGGCCTCGCCAGAGGGCACGCTATCGCCCTGGGCATGGGGTGTGCCGTCATAATTCTGGCGCAACCAGCGGCCTATCCCCAGCCGCTTATTGTCGACGACCTGCACACCCAGCAGGCGGAAGTTCTCGACAACCGCGTCGATTTCCATCTTAATCCGTTCGTCGGACGGGCTGGCTGGCCGAAAACGCACCTCGATCAGGTCTTTCTGCTGTAGCCACACGGCCCGAAAGGGGACGGTGTAAGCGACGGAATGGGTTTCGTTCAAAAGAGACTCCTTGTCGAATTGCGTGTTGCGAATTGCGTGTTGCGTTGTATCTTCGGCATCTACTGTCGTTTCGTGTGGAGGAAAGCGTCCCACGTCATACGCAGTACGCAGTAGGCAATACCTGTCAATCCCACCCCCATCACCCACGGCCCCCAACCGGCCACCAGAGGTTGATTGTACAGATCGGCCAGGGCGGGCAGAATCCAGCGGAACTGGGCCAGCGGGAAGTAGAGGGCGGCGGCAAGCGAAACCAATACCAGCAGCCCCGCCAGCCGCACAGGCACAAGCGCGGCCAGGGGCGCGATCAGCGCTAGCAAGAGGCAACCCACCATCAGCGCTGTTTGCAGGCGAAACTCCGCCGAGAGCAGCAGGCCGGGCGTCCAAGCTGGGGGCAACAG
>JAHEML010000514.1 GCA_024643705.1 Caldilineaceae bacterium
GGCATGTAGCGCGTGCAGAATCTCTCGCTCGGCATCCACCGAGGGCAGCAAAATGTAGACAGGACGGTCGTAATCCACCAGCCACCCGACGTAGGTGACAAAACCAGCGTTGTCAGCCGGAACGTTGACCGTTCCCGGTGCGTGGGTGGCGGCAAATTGGCCTCGGTTGCGTAGATCGAAGACTTGCCCCCCGTCGGCGATCACCCCATCCAACGTAGCCCGGTCGAAGTTGTCGGGCATGGGCAGCGTGCGCAGCAAGGCAGGGCCGACTTTGTTCACCTTTTTCATTTGGGCAAAATAGGTGGGAGCTTCGGGCTGATCAGCCAATAACCAGTTAACGAAGTCTTGCTCGTGAGCGATCTGAAAAGCCGGGTTGAAGAGCTTCTCGTAGCCAAGGGTTGTGGAAGGAATCGCGCCCAGGGCCTTGCCACACGCGCTGCCCGCACCGTGGCCCGGCCAGATTTGCAGATAGTCGGGCAGATGCTTGAAGCGTTCCACACTGGTAAACTGCTGGCGTGCACCGACCTCTTTTGTCCCGACCAGGCCAGCAGCCTCTTCCAGCAAATCCGGGCGACCCACGTCCCCCACAAAGAGAAAGTCGCCGGTGAAAATGCCCATGGGCTTGTCCGCGCCAGCCGTGTCGGTGATCTGGAAGACGATGTGTTCGGGTGTGTGGCCAGGGGTGTGGATGACATCTACTTTCACGTTGCCCACCTTCCAGCTATCCCCATCTCGCACCAGGATGACGTTTGGATTACTGGCATAGCCATATTTCCAGTCGGCATCGCCCATGTCGCTCAGGTAGATGGTCGCACCAGTGGCCGCGGCCAGTTCCCGGCTGCCGCTGACAAAGTCGGCGTGGATGTGGGTTTCGGTCACGTGGGTAATGCGCAGCCCCTCTTTCTCGGCTGCGGCCAGATAGGGTTTCACGTGGCGGGCCGGGTCGATGACCAGTGCTTCACCTGTCGCCACACACCCCACCAGATAGCTGGCTTGGGCCAGTTTTTCGTCGTAAAAATATTTGAGTAACATTCGCCTGCCCCCTTGCTAATATGAATCCAATGTAGACGACGGGCCGCGCCAAGCTGCGAATGAGGCACAGCCCGTCGTCCGTCGTCTGTTATCTGTTCTATCCTTCGCTTCAACGCTTAACCGGCATGCCCTGCCGTTCCCATTCCATGATGCCACCCAGGTCGTACACATCGGTATAGCCCGCTTGCAGTAACAATTTGGCTGCGGTGGCGCTGCGATTACCGCTGCGGCAATAGACGATCACAGGTTTTTTGGTTGAGACGCGTTTGAGTTTTTGAGGCAAATCCTGCAAACTGATATTCACTGCACCGGAGATGGATCCGCCACGGACTTCTTCCGCTGTACGCACATCCAGCAACGTATGTGGCACCTTTGCTTGTAAGAACTGGGCTTTGTACTCATCTGGCTTTAGCAATTGGTGGCCGGGCGTGGCTGGTCCGCCAAAGAGTCGGGATAGAAGATTCATGGGTGTTCGTTGCTCCTCTGGCATAATCAAAAAGTTGACACACCTGACCGGTGTGGGATGATGTCGTACACAGTATCCAGCACGTTCAGTCTATACCAACAGCGGCTTGCCCAGCGCTCCCCAAAAGCTTATACATGCCATAAGTGAATCCTTATGCTAAACCTCTACAAACTCGAAGTTTTCGCCATTGTCGTGCAGAGCGGTTCATTTAGCGCCGCAGCGGACCGTCTATTGCTCACCCAACCGGCGATCAGTCAGCACATCCAAGACCTGGAATCCGCGCTGGGGGCCAGGCTTTTCGAGCGCGGGCGGCGTGGGGTCACACTCACACCAGAAGGGGAGACCCTAGATAGCTATACCCGGCAAATTCTACGGCTGGTGGCGGAAGCGGAAGGGGCTGTCACCGATGTGGCGCAACTGGCGTCGGGGCAGGTTTCGGTGGCGGCCACACCGGGGATCAGTGTCTATTATCTGCCCGATTGGGTGCAAAGTTTCCACGCCAGCTACCCTAAGCTGACAGTGCAAATGCAAACAGGCACCACACAGGAGATTGTGGCGGCGCTGCAAGGGGGCAAGATCGACATTGGCATGATCGAAGGGGAACTAGACACAACCGACACAACGGGTATCGGCGTTCTGGACCTAGAAGAGGTGGAGCAATTTGTTATTGTGGGCCACTCCCATCTCTGGTGGGAACGAGATTCGCTGGTCTGCGCGGATTTGAATGGGCAGAATTTTGTCATGCGTCAACGCAATAGCCAGACACGCATTTGGCTGGACGGGCGCTTTCAGGCTGCGGGAACCGTGATTCAAGTTGTTGCCGAATTCGACAATGTAGAATCCATCAAACGGGCCGTTGCCAAAGGGATGGGTATCTCCATTTTGCCGGGCTATGCCATCGCCGAAGAGGTGGCGGCTGGGGCATTGCGTGCGCTACCAGTGAAGGACCACCCCTTGAAGCGTACCCTCAAAGTGATTTGGGACGAATCAACCTTTTTCTCGCCAGTCACACGGGCCTTTCTGCGCTTACTGGGGACATACTTTCCGCCCCTTTCTGCCAAGCGATGGTAGGGTTGTCACCCTTTTGTATTAGCACAGTGGAATCCACTTCGACGATCGTGTTCGAATATTTTCCACCCACCCACACGGAGAAAAACCAATGGCTGACTCTCGAAAAGTAAAAGTACACATCACCGGTGTTTATGGATTGATCGGCAACCTTGTCTACCGCCACCTCCACGCCCAACCGGATCGCTACGATGTTTACGGCAGTGGGCGGCGCACAATGAATTCCACCCGGGCCGATGCCGAGAGCATTCTGCGCTTGCCGGATGACCATTTCATGATCGCCGATCTGGCGGACGCATCTGCTGTGGCCCAGGCCATGCAAGGCATGGATGCGGTGCTGCACATCGGTGCCGTGCCCAACCCGGACGCGAGCTTCCAACAGGTGCTGGACAGCAACATCAGAGGAACGCATCACGTGCTGGAGGCGTGTCGCCAGGCGGGTGTCAAACGCATGGTCTATGCCAGTTCTATCATGGCAACCTGGGGTTACTATGTTTACAAAGAGCCGTACCGATCCATCCGCGAAGGGCGCTATGACCAAGTCCCAGACTCGTTTCACTTGGTCAACCACCGCGACCCGACCCACCCCACCGAGCCATATTCGGCGAGCAAAGTGTGGGCCGAGGGCTTCTGCCGCACCTATGTGGATAGTCACGATATGTCGATCATCTGCCTGCGCATTGGTGGGGTGAACAAGGAGAATTCGGCTACCACGCCTGTGTCTCAAGCTGTCTGGTGCAGCCATCGGGATATTACCGAGATCACCGAACGGGCACTGATCGCCACCGAGAAACCCATCTACGATATCTGCTATGCTGTCTCGGACAACCGTTATCGCTGGGTCGATATGGAGCACACCCGTGATCTGCTTGGGTATTGGCCCCAGGATAAAGCAGAGGAGAGTTGACCGCGCATTTCGAGGAAATGGCGTAACTACCAAGCCGCTGACCGGATTTTTGCCACGAATTGCACGAATACCACGAATTTGGCTCAATCATTCGTGAACATTCGTTGAATTCGTGGCAAAGAGTTGGTAGTGACGAAATAGCAATTATCTCCGTTGTGGCTCCTTCGCGGCGATGGTATAATTTTCACATTTGATAACCTTTTTCGCCCTCTCAGGAGACAAGTATCCATGTCGAAGAAATCATTGATCGTTTGGGGTGGCTGGTCTGGCCACGAACCCGAACAGTGCGCGAACATTTTTGCCCCACTTCTGCGCGAGGCAGGCTATGATGTGGATGTGGAAACATCCCTGGACGTTTACACCGAC
>JAHEML010000515.1 GCA_024643705.1 Caldilineaceae bacterium
AGAGAGCATTGGTGTCATCGATAACGATCTGGATTCGTCCCCCAGTGGTCTCCCCAACGGCGGCTGTGGACGGCAGCAGCTCAAAGTGGGCGGGCAACTCCCGCCCCTTGGAGTCATAGACGTGCAGTTTGTCATAGCGCAGACTTGACCCGGTAGAAGGTGTAAAGATAATTTGATCGCCCTTCAGATCGACCTGTACCTCGGTTGCCGAGAGGGTAAAACGCAGGTATCCCTCTCCGGCAGGCCGCTGGTCTATCTCAAAGCCGTGCTCCAGACCCTGGGCGCTGTTGCGGTACCACTCCACCACTCCGTCGCGCCGGATTTCTACCCGTTCTGCCTGGTTAGAAAGTGTGCCGGGCTGGGCGACGTGCATCTGGTCAGCCCGGCCCCAGGCAGCCAGATGCAGTTGGAGTAATGCAGGCTCTGCGGCCCCAGTGCGCGGCACAATCTCCACCCCGGTTGGCTGGAAGTAAATGCGCCAGTTGTGGGTCCGGTTGGGGGCCTGCAAGCCCTGGGCTGTGATCGAGGCATGGTACTCCCTGGTCGCCATATCCTGCTGCACCTGTCTCCACCAATCTGTGGATACGTCCGGTGGCAGTTCTGGTTCGCTCTGAGCGGGTGGGGCATCCACCGTGCTGGAGGCCGCCAGCCCCATCTTTCGTTCAACTGTTCTCTGGGCGGTTGCCGCCAGCTCCGTTTCCTGCACCGGCGCCACCGTTTGTACGACGGAGGTCTCCCTGGAAGTAGCCGCTGATGATCCCACCATCATCCAGACAGAAGTCAATAATAGAGGCAGCAGCAGGGCCGCCAGAAGCCAAAGGCGGGCACGCAACACGCGCACAATCGGCACGAAGAGCCGTCCACCGACAGATGTTTCGTAAAGGGTGTCAACCGCATGGAGTACCTGTGTGCTGTTCTGCATTGTCTATCTCCTGTGTGTGGGTATTCGATGGGTGTAGGCAATGTGCGTTTAGTGATGAAGTTTGCTATGTTCCTCAGTGTCGACCCAACCCGAGCCAATTTCTACCCTCAATCGACCATTCTTGGTACCCCAACCTACCAAATCTGGCAGATGCGTCTGGTTGACGCACCTGGTCGATGCATCTGGTCGATGCAGAGGTGTAGCTTGACGACAGAGGGTGTACTCGGATATGAATCGTGATTTACGGGCGAGATGGCTTCAGTATGGCGGGGAGAGGCTGTCAACACCAGAGGTAAAGGTGTCAAAAACTGTTGATTTGGGGTGTCAAAAGGTGTCATCTCTCCCAAATCACACGAAACTGGCATCAAGAAAAAGTGGCGCTCCAGCGAATTTCGCTGGAGCGCCTAACCTTCATCATGCCAACACGGCAATGCTGATTTTCGGCCCTTGCAATTTGGTGGAGCCTTGTGGGAAAATAGCCCAAACACACTCAGGAACTAAATCTCTGGGTAAGTTTCTTTGCCATTGTCCCACCGTTGACACTTTTACTCTATCAAACACACCCTCTTTCTCATCATAGGAGTTCTCTGTGCCTTGGCTAGAAATCGTCACCTTTGGATCTAGTTTTCTTTTTGCAATTGTCTCATTGTGGCTTGGAATCTATATTGTCACGCGAAATGCGCATCGGCAGATAGCTTGGCTGTCTGGTGTGACCCTGTGGGGGTTAAGTTTCTATTTTGCAGGGGTTTATTTTGAAAGACTGGTGGTTCCTGACATACCCTGGGCCAATGGCTGGTGGGGTGTGAGCATTATGCTAATCGTCCCCACCACCAATCATATGACTCACTCTCTCATACCGGGGCGGGCTCCATCCTGGCAAAAGCGGATCACACCTGTTCTTTATGCAATCACCGCCATATTAATGATATTGGAGATCTTCACTCCCTGGATTCATATTGGTATCAGGATTCCTCTTATCACCCACACAGATTTCGAAATTGGGCCTCTATACCCTCTTTTTCTCCTATTTGTCACATCAGGCTCTATTCTTGCCCTATACAATCTCTATCACGGGCTACAACAAGAAACCCGCCCCCTTTTTCGTAGACAGTATCAATTCATGCTTGCTGCCGTTATCTCGGCTCTATTTGCCAGTGGTTACGGCACCGGATCAACAATTTTTCAATTAGAGACGCCCTTTCTTCTGACCGTATTTGGGTTGGGAGGGAGCGTCATATTTATCTGCCTGGGTGTAGCCCGCTTCAATGCCCTGGTAGAGGGTCGCTTAACAGGACGGGAGCTATCTTATACGGCAATTGCTATTGGTCTGGTTACTCTGCTCTTTTTGATCGTTTCGTGGATTTCGTCATCCATATTCAATGTCGAATTCTCCGTATATGTTGCTCTCATCATGACAGCCGTTGCCAGCCACGCAATTTATGACTGGGCGCGCACCTATCTGGATCGGGTATTCTATCACCGTCGGTACGGCCAGATACGGCGAGATGTGCGAGAGATTTTCCGAAATATCTATGGCGAAGACGATATCGCATCAGGGTTTAGCATGATGCTACAAAACATCTGCGAGTCTCTACAGGTAACTGGGGCATCCATTGTGGTAGTCAATGATGGCGAGACCGTCTATGAACAGAGTGCCACATGGCACATGAATGTGGACCCCGATAGTATCGGCCAAATATTCCTGTCCAACCCTACCACGAACCATCTCCAAGATATCATGACATTTACATTGGAAAATCGTGAGCCAGACGTTGTCGATATTGGCCTTGCCACCCCCCTTTTTGTCGACGAAAAGTTGGTGGGCGTCATTGTGTTGGGTGACAAACATTCAGGCATGGACTATGTGACAGAGGAGATCAATTTGATCGACGAATTCTCCGATTCGATTGCATCCCTATTACAGATAGAACGGCTTAAGAGCCAGCAGGTGCAGCAAGTGAATCAACTGTTGGACGATCTCAGTCAATCAGAACAGTCCATGCACGCCAATGTCAGAAAGGCCCTTTCAGTTGGGGGAGAAGAGACCAGTGATGGATTGAGCCAGCAGCAGTTGCTCGAGTTCGTCACCGATGCTCTGCGCAATTTTCACGATATGACCCACCTGGGCGAGCAACCGTTTAGTAAGCTCAAAATTATCGAGGAAATGATTGATGATCGCGAATCAGATGCACTGACTGTCCTTGATCGTGGGAGGGGTGTTCAGAGGGTGATTACGCAGATTATCGAAAAATTGCGCCCTGATTCAGAGCGCACCTCGCCGCCTTCACGAGAATGGTATCAATACATTATTCTTCGCGACAGTTACCTGGAAGGTCGACTAAACCGGGACGTGATGTCCGACCTTTTCATTAGCGAAAGCACCTTCCACCGCAATCGCCGCCAGGCTGTTCGAGGTGTAGCAAACGTGCTATATGGTCTAGAAATGCAACTGATCACACCTTCAAAAAATATCACCACTCAAATGCCCGTACACTCCCTCGATCTTCCCTCCTCCACCAGAGCAGCCCCAACAAAAACGCCCCATCTTTAATCAAAAAAGGCAGAAGGTGGGACAAACTGTTGTATCCAATCAGTGGATGGACGCCAATCGCCGTGGCCACATCGATTGCCCACACCCAGGCCAAAGTAGACAGGGGTAGCGCATCCCGCTCCTCCGCACCCCAAATGATGCCCAGGCACGCAATTCCCAGTGCCACCAGCGCGCCGCCAAAGCCTATCCTGTCGTGGGCCACAAAAGGCAGCAGAACAGCAGGGCCGGTATCGAAGCTCTCCAAAGTCGCGTGGAGAAAGGTCAAATCCTCGGCCACGAAAATCGGAAAGACGCCCACAAGCAGAATCAAAGCGCCGCCTAACACCGTGCCGCCCGCCCAAATTGTCAGGCAGATGCGAAC
>JAHEML010000516.1 GCA_024643705.1 Caldilineaceae bacterium
CGGGAAATTCGGGCAACAGCACAGGGCCTCATCTCCACTTCAGCATTCGCATCGATCCTTATTTCCGGGGCGATGGCTGGGGTGGATTCTGTGATCCCATGCCGTTTCTCGACCAATCAAAACTCAATTTCGTTCTCTATGGCCGGGACGTAGTGGCAATGCGGGGAGTTCTTCGCCATGCACCAACTCTGCCCCAAGTCGAAGAACCAGGAAGACGATTACCGTAGCCATACCTGGGAGATTTCCATGTCACAGTTTCACAAATTTGGCTTTCACGTCAACCGCACCGGCGACGATGTACTGGATGCCATCCGCCGCCTGCGCCCGACCGTGATCAAAACGTTGGACTCGAATATCGGATTTTGGACACAAGTGCGGGAGTTTCACCCACACGTATTTCTGATTGGGCGGGATTTTGTCCCCCAGCATGAGCAGAACCGATTCGTCGATGACCCTACCGCCATTGGTAGGGCCTATGCAGAAAAAGTGTTGAGGCTGGAAGCCAACAACGTACAGGTGCAAGGACATTCGCTCTTCGATGCCTGGGAATCCTACAACGAGGTAATGCCGGGCCACGTAGACGTTGATCAGAAGCGCAAGTATGACGACTTTCAAGTAGCCTTTGGCGAACGATTGCAAGCGGGTGGTTTCGAACCAATCGCCATGAATTTTGCCACCGGCAACATGCGGGGAGCCGACTTTCTGGACCACTTTGCCGGAACCCTGGAAACCTACAAGTATCTGGGTTTCCATGAGTATGATTGGCCGGACATGTGGCGACTGCACAAACAGAACATCGAAGAAAAAGACGAGGAAGGGATGTGGCTCTCGCTGCGCTACCGGCGCATTATGGACTTGGAAGGCGTGCGGGCCAAATATGGCAATCAGCATACGGTCATCATCACCGAAACTGGCATGACCCAAGGTGTCTCGGGGGGCGAAGATGTAGGGCCGTGGCACGAAAGCCATCCGGTAGCCGAGGAGCAGTATTGGCGTTCGTTGCTCTGGTACAACAACGAGCTGCTGCGGGACGACTACGTGATGGCCGCCTGCCTCTTTGTGGTGGGCGCGGTCTCTCCCTGGCACAGCTTCGAGCATCTGGGTGGGGTGATGAACAGGCTGGAACAGTTGGATCGCTCCGGCCCGGATCAGCCCATTCCCCAGCCTGTGCCACCGGAGAAACAGTGGCACTCCAGCACTCATGGTGGGTCGGGTGTTGAGGACGGCATCGGGGGCGGCGCTATACCGGGCATGCCAGTGCCGGTGGAAAGTCCTGGCAGAGACGAATCCGGCCCAAGCCTGGAAACCGGGAGTGATCACACCGGGCTGCGGGAGGCACTGGTAGCCGCGGGTCGGGCTAACCAGAGCATCGCTTTCAATCCGGGGGCAGCTATCCAACGACGCATCTTCGCCGACGGCTTTGTGCCTAATTCGCCGGAGTTCTCGGTGGAAAGCAGCGGTCTGCGCTATGTGGGCCAGCAGGCCGAGCAACTACGCACAGGTGAGGTGCGGGTCTATTATGTGCAGGAAGGCCGGTGGGACGATGTGCAGTTTGTAGGGCGTACGTTGGGGTAGAAGCGGCTGAGGCGTACTATCTCATCGATTGCAGAGAATACCGACAAATGAGCGAAGGCTGGCAAAGAAATTGTTGCCAGCCTTCGCTCATTTTAATGATGGCCGCTAATCTACCGTCGCATCAGCAGGGCCGTGTACAATCAGGCATGTCAGGGGGTCTTGACCCTTCCGGTCCTCTTCAAGAAATCCCAATACTTCGGGTTGTTCTGCTTGATGTCTTCTTCTTCCTCCGGCGTCATGTAGTTGCCAGTCTTCGTGAATTTTTCCTTGGCCTTGGCGCGCTCTTCCCGTTCTTTCTTTAGGTCATTCACACCCTTGGGTAGCGAGTGACCCGCCCCCCTCTTACCTAGAGGGAAGTTCCAGTAGAGATTGTTGATAGGCACCGACTCCCCGCCGACTTTGCGTTCCACTTCGTCTTCAGGGGCCAATCCTGATTTTTGGCCAAAAGACCAGGAAGATCGGAAATGTTCGCGGGTGGGGGCAACAGATTTGCCCTTCCACTGAAAGACCATCTTGCCTTTTCCAAACTTGACCTCAGATTTGCCAGGTTCCAATGCAAAATAGGGCAACATATATTCAGCTTCGACGTTGGTATCGCCCTGCCTAGCTCCGGCCACAAATGTGCCATTCCAGGTCAATGTCGAGCCTTCAAAGACGATTGTTCCCCCATATTTCTTAACCCCTTCCCGCACATGTCGCGAGATTTCCATAGTCCCGGAAAGCCCGGTCCAATTCCGACCCCTGGTGTCATTATACTCTTTGACACCACCGGGTTGGGCCAGAGACCTGCCACCTGCGCCATGGACAACTTTGGGTGCCGGCTTCGCGGCAAAATGCTTCCCCGTTGGGTCCCAACCGGCTTCGGGGCCGTATGCGTTTTTGTAGGCGGTTTCGCCCGATACATTTTGGTCGTAATCCCCTTGGTACCCCATGGCTTGATGGAGATATTTGCCGATGTGGGGATTACGCTTTTTATGCACGTCTAATTTTTCGTTGCCGTAATAGTTGTCCATCATGTTGGTGGACGCCGCTTCGCCTGAAATGCTGGGTTTATCTTCCTGATTTTTCCCGGCACCTTTCAGATAGTTAGCAGCACGTTCCCCAGGCCAATAGAACATGTCGCCCTGAATCCGCCAATCTTCCTGTTGGCCCACAGGAGCCGCCTTCTTGGTTTTTTCGATTTTTGTCTTGTGCAAACGGACAATCGCATCCTTCAGGACACTCTCACCACCTGTTGTGCCGTAATAGAAGGTTTCGCTCTGGAACGCCGCTTTCAGCGCAGCTTCTTCTTCTGGCGTTCCTGCAGTAGGGCCAGGTGACTGTAGTAGAGGAGCCGGAGCTGGTGCAGGGGCAGGCGCCGGGGCGGGAGCAGGGGCAGGGGCGGCAATAGTCGGTGGTGTATAAATCTTCCCGATATCGCGACGTATTGTTGTGTCTGTCTGCTGGGTGACGTGGGTCAATTCGTGGGCCAGCAACTCTTTGCCTGCGGCTCCACCTGGATTGTATTCGCCAGACCGGAAGAAAATGTCACTACCGGTGGTAAATGCACGAGCATTCAGCGAGCGGTTCAGCACATCCGATTGGCTACCGGTATGGATGCGAACGCCCCCAAAATACGCGCCAAACGCGCCTTCCATTTCCTGACGCGTCGACGGATCCAACTCGTTGCCGCCGCCCAGGCTACGTTGGATCGATTGGGACACACCGGTTTCCACATCTCCACCCTCTGGCCCATGGCGTAGAAACTGCCCAGGCAGCACTTCATCACTTCGTTGCAGATCGGGGTAACGGCTAATCTGCCTTGGGGCAATGGTTGAGGTTGCCCGATTGGCGCTGGCAGCCACTTCATCCCCAAGGGTTTGCTGCCCAGCAAGCGATTGCCCCGAAGCAGACAAAGAGCGCATGACCTGACGCGCTGCACGGTCGGCTTCCTGTTCATACCGATCCCCCGCAGGCCCCAGTTTCAGTTTGGCCTGTAATAAACGGCCTGTCGCCTGGTTGCCAATCGTGCGTTGCAGGGTCTGTACATCGGCTGGCCGCAATGTGTGCGGTGCCACTTGGGCACGCTGGATGATCAAAGATGGATTCGATGCCCGGCCATATCCCAATTGCTGACTCGTACCCGGTTTTTTCTGGGAAAGTCCATCCTTTGTGTCACCCACCTGTTTTGCTTGGACCATTGGGTTGATTTCCCTCTAGAAACTCTCTGAAACTGAACCAATCTGGTGCGTCACAGTAACACAGTCCATGG
>JAHEML010000517.1 GCA_024643705.1 Caldilineaceae bacterium
GTTCGGTTTCGGCGGGCAAGCCGCACAATAAAGAAGCCGACGACCGAGAGCAGGGCAATGGCTGGTCCCACAATCAGCGCACCTGTTACGACGGCTTCGGACCCTCTGTCGAATTGATTGGTGGAGAGCATTTGCACGAGCAGAACACCCAGCAGTGCGCCGACGACATAACCGGTGAGCAATACAAGCAGTGCCAATCCAAGGGTCTTCATTCGCGGCCTCCATGTCAATTCATGAATCGATAGCCGGTATTTTATCACAAATGTGGTAGTGCCGAGCAGCGTCTTCTGCCTGTCTCCACTGCGAAAGGTCTAGAATCTGCTTTTCTGGAAAATGGTCACATCTTTCCCCACAAAAACTGGCTCGGTCTGCCATTGCCAGGCCAGCCAGCCAAAGGTCTTTCTAGAGAAGAAGCAGATGTGGGTGTCATCGTTTTTGTAGTGCCAGTTGGCAAAGGCGGCCTGGTCGATCACCAGCTTTGTCATCATGCCTAGATAACCGCCCGGTTTGACACAGCCCCACATTTGGCTCAGGCTTTGGGCTGGGTTGCGAAAATGCTCCACAACCTCGGTTGCTGTGACGAAATCGTATTCCTCCTCTAAGACCGACGCATCCGGGGCGTACAAGGGATCGTAGATTGTCATGGGATAGCCGCGTTCCGCGAACATCACCGAAAGCGTAGGGCCGGGTCCAGAGCCAAAGTCCAGCCCGCGGCTGCCCACAGGCAGGCGTTCGAACATGGGCAAAAACATGCGGGAGAGAAAGCGGCGGTATCCTGGGTCTTGGGGGGTATTCTGGTGCAGATCGTAGACGGATTTTTCATCCGCTGGGGATAGGTGGGCGGCGGGTGGTACAAAGACCAACCGGCAATCGGGGCATTGGAAATAGGCTCGGCGCTTGTCCTGGTGATAGGCTGCTGCGGTTGAGCCGCAGAGGGGGCAGATTGTCACAAACTACTCCAAAGAACTTTTCAGCCACTTAATTTACTGCACTGTACTGTACTGTACATAAAGCCCCCACTCTTTACACGAGAATCAGGGCATTTTTGCTCGTTTTGCGGCTAAAAGACGCACCTACAAAAGACATATTTTACGATGTACTCACTGCACTGTACATAAAGCCGTGTGGGATTTCGTAGGCGCTGCTTGTCGCAGCGCAAACATAAAGCACCCACTCTTTTCACGAGAATCGAGAGCATCTCTTCCGATGAAAAGAAGGGGTGTTGAGCCCTTGAATCGACTCAGCGAAACATCAACACCGGAACTGGGCAGGAGCGCAACATGCTGCTGGTTGTGCTACCGATGATCAGCGTGCGGATGTGGGAGTGGCCGTAGGCCCCCATCACCAGTAGATTCATGGCGTGGGACTTCACGTACCCAGAAATCACCTCGTCGGCCTGGCCGGGCTGGACAAGCGTCTGCACGGCGAAACCCGCTTGCGACAGTTGCGCGGCAGCCTCTTCCACAACGCGCCGATTCTTGTCGTTATCATCACCCACCCGCAGCAGATGACATTCCAACCCCCGCAGCAGTGGGCTGGCGGCCACGTAGTCCACTGCTTTGCGTGTGCTGGGGCCACCGTCGTAGGCGATGACAAAACGTTCTATGGGTGCAAAGGCTCGCGCCGCCACCAGCACCGGATGATGCGCGGCACGGACAACCCGTTCCAAATTCGAGCCAAGGTGCAGGCTGGCAAAATCTGCGTGCTCGCCCCGTTTGCCCAGTACGCTTAGTTGGGTGGATGACTCCAGTTCGCTGATCGTCTCTACCAACGAACCCCGGCGGTGCAGGGTTGTCACTGTGCCGACACCTGCCGTGGCCAATTCTTCTTTGGCATGTTGCAGAATGAGTTTGCCCTTCTGCTGGTCCAACTTGCCCCTGGCTTCATCCACTTGGGTCAGCTTTTCCAGCAGCGAGCTTTTGGCCCCCAACCCAATCGTGCCGCTCAAATCTGCTGGCGCGTCGTATTCCGAGCCGGGGGGTTGCATGTGCAACACCTGCACTGGCGCGCCCAGGCGCTGGGCCGCCCAGGCCGCGTGATCGAGAACGCTGTCTGTATAGACCGAGCCATCCACACAGGCCAGGATCGCGTTATTGGCGGTTACATTTTGTAAATTTGTCATCACTTCCTCGTCTTTGAATGTCTCTACTGCAAACAGCTTCTGCCACGGATAGCCACGGACAAACGCAGGTTTTATCTGTGGTTAGAACTTAGTGCTGTAAATAAAATTTTTGTAGGTGCGGTTTTTAACCGCACAACTGGCAGAGATGCTTTCGATTTTTGTGAAAAGAATGGGCGCTTAATATTTGCGCTGCTACAAGCAGCGCCTACGAAATTGCTAAGTACTTTGCAAACAAAGTACTTAGGTTCTGTTGACATTTCAGCGTAGCCAAACGAGAGTGCTAGCGAAGTGAATAAAAGCCAAATAGCGAGCGGCTAGTTTTTCATAACGCGTAAAGACTCGCCTGTACCACTTGATTTTGTTGATAAAGCACTCAACCAGGTGACGTTCTTTGTAGAGGTGCTTGTCATAGTCCCGCTGTTCGACCCGATTGGAGCGGGGTGGAATGACAGCCAGAGCCTTCTGTTGAGCGATGAGTTCAAGGATGTCATCGGAATCATAGGCTTTATCTGCGATGGCGCAGAGGAAGAGCAGACCTTGTAACAGTGATTCGGCTTGCGAGCTATCATGGCGCTGACCACCAGTCAGAATGAAGCGCATGGCGTGACCCAGAGCATCCACAACCAGATGGAGTTTGGTGGTGAACCCACCTCGGCTGCGACCTAATGCCTGTTCAGACTGGGGACCGTTTTTTTTGACCCACCGGCCGCACACATATGTGCCCGCACCACTGTGCTGTCAAGGATAGCATTCTCCATATCCGCATCCTGGGCAAAGTGGTCGTGCATCTCAGCCCAGATTTCTCGTGCTTCCCAGCCAGCGAAGCGCTTGTAGACACTGTTCCAGTGGCCGTATTCCTTGGGCAATTCTCGCCATTGTGCGCCAGTGCGCAGAATCCAGTGTACGCCTTCAACAAAGCGGCGACAGTTCTCCTGCTTCCCTGCATACACATTCGGATGAGCTTTGAGAAACTGATACATCTTGCGCCATGCACTGTTTTCAATCTTGCCTGCTGTCATCTTGTACTCCTTTCTCTTTTGCGTTTCTACTCCTTGGAGAAAGGATACCACATCACTATCAGCAGCTATTCACCTCAATTGTCAACGGAACCTAGTTTCCTGTAAAAGGTGAAGGGCAGAAGGGAAAAGATGACAAACGGCGAGTAGTCCTCCACAATAGGTTGAGCCAACAACCAAAGGAGTGGAGAATGCTACCCGCCGAAGAACAGATGATACAAGCCTTAGGGTATGTAGTGCAAATGCGAGCAATCGGCACGAATCTTGGTTTGCTGCGGATGCTGTGGGTCATGGTGAACGGGTCATTTCTACGCAGCCGGGGCGCCATCTTTTCTGCGCTGAACGGGAATGGTTTCTCAGTAGTTGAGATATATCGAAGCTGGTCAGCCATGCGCTATGGTTCATGGAAGATAGCCGAGTTGGTGGCGGACTGGAACCTGTATGTAGCCAGCCAGAATCAGTGGCGAGCAAACAGTTATGCAGGCAAGCGAGTCGTGAGTGTGGACATCACTGGATTTTGGCGTCCGCGACTCAAGGGATGGCTCGGCAAGCACTATCATGCGGTGGCAGGTAGAGCACTGCCTGCGGTCGTGCTCGGTGTGATGGTGACATCAGGTCGGATAGGTGGTCGGCGCATCCCCTTGCTGCAAAGTCTTGTCCGTTGTCAGCCGCAAACGAGTGAAGC
>JAHEML010000518.1 GCA_024643705.1 Caldilineaceae bacterium
ACAATAGTAAAATTTACGAATAGCTTCTTCATTCTCGCTCCTAGTTCTTTGTTTTTGGTTTTCTCGACCAACAACTACCACTGAAAAGCTGTGGGGAAGCAAGCTGCAATAGTGCGTCCGTCTCGCGCCCTGTTCCCAGGCGGCTCGGATCACTTACTTGAGCGCACCAGTGCGAGTGCGTGACAACTACGTCTATTGATAAGAGGAACCGACGTGCGGGGAAAAATGCACAAACAAGCCGAATTACTTCTGTAAGCAATCGATGGGGGTGCGTGGGTGCAGCGGGATAACTTACAAGGTAAATCTAGCCCGTTGTAGACCACTACGGGAAAATCGTACCACAGCAGAGAGATGGACGAAAATATGATGCTGGTCCGAAGCCGATCAACCGCTGGGAATCACGAAACAATAACAAAATACCGACAGGCGCGTTTCAACTGAGGCGCGCCTGTCGGTATTTTGTGTCAGGGGGCAGAGCCTACAGCAGCGGCAAGAGAGTCTTGGCCGTCTCTTCTACCAGCCAGCTATAGAATTCCTCCGACAGCACGCCACTGCCATGATCTTCGATGAATTTGAGCTGCTCTGGTGTCAGTTCCGATTCGGCACTGGCGACCGCATTCTTGTAGGGGTTGGCCGGGGTGCGGTCCAAGGGGGCGACAAATTCCACAGTGATCGCGCCGTCGTAGCCCACATCTTTCAACGTGCCGATGATCTTCGGCCAATCCAGCGCACCCATGCCACAGGCCATGCGGTTATTGTCGGCCACATGAAAGTCTACCAACCGGTGGGCCGATTTACGAATGGCTTCGTACATATCAGCCTCTTCGATGTTCAGGTGGAAGGTGTCGATACAGACACCACAGTCGGGGCCGACTTCTTCGGCCAGCAGCACCGCCTGATCGGCCCGGTTGATAAAGTTGGTCTCAAACCGGTTGAGTGGTTCCAGAGCCATCAGCACACCCGCAGCCTGGGCATGGGGATAAATCTCCCGCAGCCCCTCCACGGCCCACGCCCACTCCTGCTCCGGTGTATCCATGGCCGCCACCTTACCCACCTGAGAAGGCACAATCGTCATCTCGTGGCCGCCCAGTTCCTTGACCATGGTGATGCAATCTTTAATGTACTGGACACTCGTCTCCCGCACGGCTGGGTCGGCGTGGATCAGATCTCGGCCCTCGAACATCAGGCTGACTGATCCCCAGCAGCGCAGACCGTTCTCTTTGAGCAGCTTGCCCACTTCCTTTGTGTCAAAAATTTCCGGCTCGCCGCTGATTTCGATACTTTTGTAACCGTACTTTGCCAGCCGCCGAATGGTGATCTCAATCGGCTCGGCCCGCATCCAATTGTGCATAGACAGGTGCATGGGGTGGGTCTCCTTGTGGTAGAAATGGATTTGTAATGGAATGTTGATTGTTGCGTAGAAGGATGGGAGGGTAAAGATTGGAGATCAGAAAATTAGGAGATTAGAGATTGGGCGGCTGGTCGCTCAATCTCCAATCTTCTAACCTCATTGCTCTCGACTTATCTCAAACTCACCCATGGTTCCTGCTCGTGGACTTCCACCAACTGATAACCTTCGTCGCCAACGCACGGGCCGAGGATGGCGATCAACTTGGCGGTTTCGCTACCAGTGTTGAACGAGGCATGGACCACGTCCGGGCCGATAAAGACACCGTCGCCCGCGGCCAGGGTTGTGGATTCCTGCCCCACCCACTGCTCCACCGCGCCGGAGACCACATAGATCACCTCTTCCTGACCGGGGTGCATATGAAAATTGTGGCCGAATCCTGGTTCCAGAGTCACTTCGATGACGACCAAATCTTTGGCTCCGGTGGTGGTTGGACGGCTCAGCCATCCCATCACGCCCCAGGCCATCTGGTCCTGCTCCATTGTGCTGCTTTTGATAAATTTGCCGTCCATCAGATGCTCCTGTATTGCGTATTTCGTGTTGTGTAAGCTTGTGGCGTTGACAACTTCGTACGCAGATCGGTGGGATGACAAATCCGACGCCTTCTTCATCCGCTTCCATCCGCCCGATCCGCGTCATCTGCGGTCTATTCCTCCACCCGGTAGACCGTCGGCGCAGGGGTGACGTGGCTCCAAACGATAAAGGCCAGGGTTGAAAGCAGCAGGAGTTGGAAGCCCAGCTTGTAGCCTGCAAAGAGCCAGGGCTGGAACATCCCCACCACACCCAGCACAATTCCGCCAATAATCACCCGCTCGATGCGGGCGAAAGAGGCGGCGTCGATGCGGTCGCTGTAGCGCTGGGAGACGCGCCGGATGAAGTAGATGAATAGGCCAAGAATGACTATAAATCCGATCATAAAAATTGTGGCTTGAGCCATTGGATTCTCCTGTACCGCGGGCTGTTAGCCCGCAACCGACGCAAGCTAAAAACTTGCGTTACAACGTCAACTCGGTAAACGCCCGCGCCTGCCCTTCAATCGCCGGTTCTACAGCCAGCCGTTCGATGCTGGATGCGCCGAAGAAACCAGCAATACCCTCTGTATGCTCAAAGATATATTGGGCGTCGGCAGGCTCGGCAATCGGTCCGCCGTGACAGAGAACGAGAATCTCCGGGTTCACCGCCACTGCGGCGTCGCGCATGGCCTGCACCCGTTTGGCCGATTCGGCCAAGGTCAGCGCTGTGTCCGCGCCGATAGAGCCTTTCGTCGTCAGCCCCATGTGGGGGACCAGCACATCCGCGCCCGCCGCGGCCATAGCTCGGGCTTCGTCCGGGTTGAAAACGTAGGGGCATGTAAGCATATCCAACCGATGGGCCTCTGCGATCATCTCCACTTCCAGCCCATAGCCCATCCCCGTCTCTTCCAACCCCGCCCGCATCGTCCCGTCGATCAGCCCAACCGTGGGGAAATTTTGTACCCCATCAAAGCCCATCTCCTTGAGTTGCCGCAAAAAATGGGGCATCAGTCGGAAGGGGTCTGTACCGCAGACACCCGCCAGCACCGGCGTGTTCTGCACCACCGGCAGCACCTCGCTCGCCATCTCCACCACAATGGCGTTGGCGTCGCCATAAGGCATCATCCCGGCCAGGCTGCCTCGGCCAGCCATGCGATAGCGCCCGGAATTGTAGATGATGATCAGGTCCACCCCGCCCCGTTCGCTAAATTTGGCAGAGATACCCGTGCCCGCACCCGCACCAATAATGGGGCGGCTGGCAGCGACTTTGGCGCGCAAACGGCGCAGAGATTCAGAACGAGAGATGAAAGGCATGAGAGTATCCTAACCGTTTGAAAAACAGTACATGTTCTTTTTTCGGGATAGCGAGATAATGAGATTCTGTCGAGTCTTACTTCCACCTTCGCACTATCCCAAAAATTCCAGCAACTTCTCTGTCACCGCTTCGGCAAAGGCATCGTCGTTGATATTCGCTTCCACGATCTCTACGGCAATATCGGGTCGAGCATCCAATTGAATGGCATCGAAAAGAGCAGCGTCGGCTTCGGGCCACCAGAAGAGTTCACCGGGCGAATCCAGAATCGAGACACCCTTGGCAGGCAGAAAGAAAGCGACCGGTCCGGTGGATGCGTTGACCTTTTCAGCCAAAATACGCCCCAACTCGGCGTTCTCCTCCGGCGTTGTGCGCATCAGCGTCACGGTTGGGTTCCAGACATAAAAGAGCCGGTCGTCGAATTTGGTGGGTACGCTACCCCGCGCCCCGAAATTCACCATGTCCAGACAGCCCGGAGCAATGACCTGGGGAATACCAGCCTGCGCGGCTGCATCTAGCCGGGTGGGGCCTGCAGAGAGCGCACCGCCCACCAGTTCATCGGCCCACTCTGTGGTGGTCACATCCAG
>JAHEML010000519.1 GCA_024643705.1 Caldilineaceae bacterium
GCACTTCCCCTCGCTTTTGTCTATCTTCAACCCGACCTGGGCATGACCATCACCTTTGCGTTTATCGGTGGCATCCTGATTTTGATTAGCGGAATTCGCCTGATCCATGTGGCTGTATTGGGGATGGGCGGTCTGGCCATGGTTCCTTTTCTGGCGGGTACACTTCAGGGTTATATGTTGGAACGCTTGCAGATATTTATGGACCCGTCTTCTAATCGAGACGCCTCGTTCAACGTTTTACAAGCGTTGATCAGCATCGGCAATGGTGGCTGGATGGGTAAAGGCTGGGATCATGGCAGCCAAAATCAGTTGCACTTTCTGCGGGTACGCCATACCGATTTCATTTTTAGCGTGATCGCAGAAGAACTGGGCTTTGTGGGGTCGGTTCTGATCTTGCTCCTACTCTTCTTTGTGATCTGGCGGCTGGTGCGGATTGCCGATATGGCCCAGGATCAATTCGGGCGGCTGTTGACAATGGGTGTCGCTGCTCTTATCTTTTTTCAAACATTTATCAATGTGGGGATGAACATCAGTATTGTGCCCGTAACAGGAATGACCTTGCCATTTATCAGCTATGGCGGGAGCAGCCTGATTTCGATGATGCTTGCCATTGGGCTGGCACAGAGTGTCGTGATGCGCCATCGCAAGATGGATTTTCAATAGCCTGTACGACACGAAAGGGGGACATCGACTCCATACCTATGCTCAGCAAATCAGTGTTCCATGTGATGCCGAGTTGGTCCCCGTCGCTCAGGCCGTGATCGATAGGATGTAAATGAAACATGCATATGTAGTGGTGGTAGGTACTCTCTGTTGGATGGCGTACACAGCAAATGTGGTCTATGCCGAAGGTGAAGTGCCAACGACGCCGCCGACAACCGCAGGGCTCGTTGCACCTACCGCAAACGAAAACACGGTAGTGTCCAGCGAGCCACTGAATAGCGAACCGTTGAATAGCGAACCGCTGAATAGCGAACCGCTGAATAGCGAACCTGCTGGCAATGTAGAACCGACCGAAAACGCAAAACCCGATCCCGAAACATGGCGACCGATTGTAGATAATTTGCGGCCTGGCTATTGGGAGACCTCGAACCTCCCCGTACAGGGTGTTGCCATGTATTACAACCCTGGTGTGTTCCAGAAAGTCTTGGGCTTTCGTTACAAGAACCAGCACATCTCCACTTGTGACGAATGCATTGGCTATGTTGCCCTGCTTCGCGCAGGTGATCTAGACCGGCGGGTTTGGCTCCAACGTCAAGATCGTATCGCCGAAGGTCCCTTTTGGGTTGTAGATGTCGCGTCCCGCCGGGATATCCCTGGGCTTCTCGAAAGGAATTGGGTCGTCGATATTGACTATCAAACAGCCATGCGCTGGCGGATGGCTGGCCCTATCCCAATCACGGTGTACGATGCCGATTCGCCGATCGCCCGGGAGTTTGCCCAAGCCTATTTTTCATCCGAGATGATACCCCATGATGAACGCCATTTTATACCACCCGAAGCCTACAGCTACCGGGAACCAGATGACGAGCCAGACTCTGACAGTGCTGATGCACCCACAATATCGGCAGATGTCATCCTGAATGAGTACATTACGCCGTAGAACGAGGTCGGCTTCGACTATTTCTTACGGCTTCTTACAGCACAAGTAACAAAAGGCCATCCACGCGTGGATGGCCTTTTGTTACTTGAATACTCCAAGAGCGTATCAAGCAACCATCTCACCACAGGTAAGGAGAAGCAATGGACTACGTGAATTTTGGAAGCGCCGGTCTGAAAGTCTCGCGGATGGCCTTGGGGCTTGGGCTGCGCGGCCAGGCTGACGAACGCGAAGCTGAACGAATGGTGGGGCTGGCTCTGGACAGAGGCCTGAATCTGCTGGACTGTGCCAACGTTTACGGTCTGATGGACGACCGGCGCAACATCGGCAAGTCGGAAGAGTTGCTGGGTCGGGTCTTAGGCTCCCGTCGGGACGATGTGGTCATCACCTCCAAGGTCACAAGTCCCATCGGTCCTGGCCCGAATGATTGGAGTGCATCCCGCTACCACATTCTGCGCGAAGTCGAACGCTCCCTACGCCGGCTCAACACAGACCGCATCGATGTCTATCTTCTGCATGCCCTCGACCTGACCACGCCGGATGAGGAAAAGTTTCGCGCTCTGGACACATTGGTGCAACAGGGCAAAATTCGTTATGTAGGGGTGTGCAACTACCAGGCCTGGCAAGTGGTGCAAGCCCTGCGCGTACAGGATCAAATCAACGCCGCACCGCTGATCACCGTGCAGAACCCCTACAGCCTGCTCAACCGCAGCGTGGAGAGGGAGATGTTTCCCATGGCCCGCGCCACTGGTTTGGGCATCATGGCCTATAGCCCATTGGGGGTCGGCCTGCTGTCGGGACACTATACCCCCGACACTATGCCCGAAGAAAACTCGCTGTGGGGCAGCCGCCGCAAGGGCATCTACCGGGACGTGCTGCGGGGGCGGGCGGCGGACGTGTTAGCTGCGGTGCGGGGTGTGGCCGAACGATTGGGAGCAACGGTGGCCCAGGTGGCCCAAGCGTGGATTTTGGCTCAGCCGGAAATTACGGTTGTTATCTCCGGCGCAGATACCGCCCAGCAGTTGGACGACAATCTGGGCGCGCTGGACATGACGATTCCCAGGGAGGAACTCGCCCTATTGAATCAAGTCTCGTCCGGGCTGTCCATGGTGTTGGATGGCAACGACTTTGAATCGGATCGCTAGGGGGACAGTTCACCCGCGAAACGCTTCATAGCCCGCTGTGTCGATATGCACTTCCACCAGAAATGGCCCGCCAGATGCCATTGCCTGGGCCAGGGCTGCGTCGCACTCTGCTTCTGTGGCCGCACGGGTCGCGGGGATACCGTGGCCCGCTGCAATGGCGCAGAAGTCAGGCGCGGGGAACTCGGTGCCGTGGATGGGTGTGCCCTGGCGTTTTTGGTGCGCCCGGATGAGATCGATGGCGTTGTCCACCGGCACGACAACCGTCACCGGCAGCCCCAGACGGGCAAGTACGTTCAGCTCGCCCAGACACATGGCCAGCCCTCCATCGCCGATCAGGCAAACCACTGGCGCGCCAGGATGAGCCAGGGCAGCACCAATGGCTGCTGGAAGTGCAAAACCCATGCACGAGAGGCCATTGGATAGAAAGAAGCGGTTGGGGTGCAGTGCGGGCCATTCCAGGCTGCTGAAAATTTTGTGGCTGCCCACATCCACGGCCAGCAGACCCTCGGCGGGCAAATGGCGACGCATGGCCGCCAAATAGGTTTGGGGCAGAATCTTTCCTGTTTCCGGCACAGGCAATTTGCGTGCAGCCAGCTTTTCGCGCAAGTGTCCCACCCGCACCGCACCCCAGTCGGGGTCGGTGTCAAAATTGTTGTCGCTCAACTGGTGCAGCACGGGCGCAATCGGCCCCACATATTCCGCCGCGGCGGGCAACACCGGGTCCTCGTTGGCCCAGTTGGCAACCCACAGCAAGGGCGCGGGATGCTCCCACTTCTTCACCAATTCCACCACATCAAAACCAACTGCCAGCACACAATCCGCCTCGTCCAGAATCTCATAGACAGGGTCGGTGCGGGTCAGGCCGAGGGTCCCGGCAGAAAGCGGATGGTCGTCGGGGAGAGCGCCTTTGGCTTTGGGCAGCACAATCACCGGCGCGTTGGCGGCTTCGGCCAATTCTCTCAGGGCAGGATAGGGCGCGTCCGGTTCCAGGCCGAGGCCAGCCAGAATGACAGGGCGTTTGGTGGAGAGGAAAGTCGAAAGTATGAATTGCGAGTTGCGAGTGTCGAGTTGCG
>JAHEML010000520.1 GCA_024643705.1 Caldilineaceae bacterium
CAGACAATCTGAGCATCGGCTTCTTCAGCGATCAGCGCCACCACAGGCAGGCGCGGGGCAAACTCGGCCAACCGGGTCAAAATGGGGCTATCGTCCGTTTCGCCCAAGCCCCAGCCCGCATCCCACAAGAGAATATCCGGGGAGTGGGCTTGAACCAGTGCATCGAGTTGGGAGCCGCAATCGCTTTCGCCCAGGATGCGCAGTTCGGTGTATGTGGCTGGGTCTGGGGTTAGGTACGGTGCGGACTGCGCGGAGAGCAGAGCGGCCAATCCCGCTCTGGCAAGCAGATCATCGGAAACGATCAGAAGTGAAATGGCGCTATCGTGGTGCATAGCCAGAGGCTACCACGAGCAGGGTGAGGCGTCTGTGAGAAGCGTACCGGTTGAACGCTGAGGGGGTTTTTACGCAATGGTGCAAAGATGCAGAGACGCAAAGAAAACCTGATACTCGTTGCGTCTCTGCATCTTTCAATGCAAAATCTTTGCGTTAAAAATGTTACCCACTCTTGCTTAAGGTAGAGCCACAACGAAACAGCCTGCGCTCTTGGACATGCGCAGAACGCCCTCGGTGTCGATGATGGTCTGTGCCTTGCGCCGGACAATCGCGGCAAGAGCTTGGCGGTGGCTGCCATCCCTGGGGCCATCCATCAACGCGTCGATGCGCATGGACGTGTAGTAGGCCATAAAGGCATCGGCGGTGGGGAAGAGAAAGGCATCCTCGCGGATGACCACCTCGGTGTGAGGAAAGACGGAGCGCACCAGTGGTTCACCGCTGGTCAGTGTAAAGCCGTCGATGGGCGACCGGTTGTCGGCCTGCAACCCCAGTTCGGCAGCGGCTTCGGCGTGCATATGGCTCATACGCTCATTATTGTCCGCACTGTTTGTTGTCAAGACCAACCGTCCACCTGGTTTCACTACCCGGCCCAGCTCGCGCAGGGCCGCAATCTTGTCTGCCACGTGGTAGAGCATGTGGTTTGCCATCAACCGATGGCACGAACCAGAAGCCAGGGGAAGTGCCTCGGCGCTGGCCTGGACAACCGACACGGGCAGATGATCCTGCCGAGCCGAGGCCGCGGCCTCGCTCAACATGCCCAACGACGCATCCACCGCCACAATCTGCACGCCGCGCCGGACCAAAAAGGGATGGTAGATGCCTTGACCAGAGCCTACATCGGCGATCCGCTCTCCCGGCTGGGGATCGAGATGATCCAGCACCCAGTCCATAAAATTGTCGGTGCGTTCGCTGTAGAGTTGGTGGGCCTCTTGGCGGATGCGCAGTTTTTCGCTGTCGGCGTATTGATAGTGGAGATACGAGGGTTCGGTGACAAGTGACATGGCATATTTGAGACGGTGGTCTAAAGGTTGTGCAATACGGCCAACAGCATGTCTGTCTGTTCCGGGCGGCCAACCGAAATACGGATGCAGTTGTCCAGGCCGGTCTTTTTGTAGAAACGGACGAGAATGCCCTGGCCTTCCAATGCCTGCTTCAGGTCGGCGGCGCTGCGGCCTTCCACCTGACAGAGGACAAAGTTGGCTTCAGAGGGAAAAGGCCGCAAATAGGGGATGGCAGCCAAGGCAGCCAAGAGTCTGTCGCGCTCGGCTTTGAGCTTCTCCACCACCGCCATAATCTGGTCTGTGTGGCGCAGGCTGGCAAGCCCGGCAACCGAAGCGGCCACATTGACGTTGTAGGGCTGTTTGAATTTCCAAAGCATCGGCATCAGCCAGGCAGGAAAAATGCCGTAGCCCAGGCGCAGGCCAGCAATACCCGCGGCTTTGCTGAATGTGCGCAGGACAATCAGATTATCACGTTCCAGAACCCACCCGGCGCGGCTGGGTTGATTGGCAAACTCTACGTAGGCTTCGTCCAACACAACCATCAGCGGCAGTGCCAGCAGACGGCGCAGATCGTCGTCGGGCATCCATGTGCCGGAGGGGTTGTTGGGGGACGTGAGGAAGAGGAGTTTAGGCTTGACGGACGACGACCCTTGGCCCGTTTGCCACCCACCATTTACAGCCTGTTCAATTCCTTCCACATCTACCGAATAATCAGTCCGCCGCCACACATCGATCACCTCGGCACCCTGTAATTTGGCGTCGAAGCTGTACATGCCAAAGGTGGGCGGCGTATTGATGATGCTGTCGCCGGGGGAGAGAAAGAGGCGGCAGATGTAGTCCAACAATTCGTCCGCACCCTGGCCGGGCAGAATATGTTCCGCTGGCACGCCCACAAAGCCGCTCAGGGCGTCCCGCAGTTCGCTCTGTTGCGGATCGGGGTAGATGTGATAGTAGGGGTATTCGGCCAAAGCCTCGGCCACGGCGGGCAGAGGTCCGTAGGGATTTTCGTTGGCATCCAGCTTGACGATCTGGCTGATCGGAATACCAAGCCGCTGGCTCAACACTTCGAAGGGCTGGATGGGGGTGTATTCCTCCAAACCGGAGAGGTGGTCGTTTAACAGGCCATGAATTTGACTATCAGTCGTCATCAGATTCAACCTACCTTCTTCCCACTGTAGTTTAGCCGTTGGTCCACCGCGGCGGCATGGCCCGTCAACCCCTCTGCCCGGGCAAGAAGAGCGGCGGCGGGGCCGATGGCAGCCAGTGCCTGCTCGTTAAGGCCGATGACGCTGATCAACTTCACAAAGTCCAGCACATTGGCCGGGCTGGCAAATCGGGCTGTGCCGCCCGTGGGCATCACATGGCTGGGGCCGGCCACATAGTCGCCCAGCACCTCGAAACTGCGTTCACCCAGGAAGACACCCCCAGCATTGCGCACCTTTTCCAGGTGATCCCAGGGATTCTCCACTAGCAGGCAGAGATGCTCCGGGGCGTAGTCGTTCGCCAGTTCGAAGGATTGGGCAAGCGACTCAGTGACGACGATCCCTGATCCCCGGCTGAGCGCACCCACGGCGATCTCGGCACGGTCCAACGCTTCCAACTGGTCTGCCACGGCAATTTGCACCTGAGCGGCTAGCTCTCGGCTCGGCGTGAGCAAGATGGCACTGGCAAGAAGATCGTGTTCGGCCTGGGCCAGCAGATCAGCCGCGGCCAGCCGTGGATCAGCCGTAGCATCGGCAATGACAAGGGTCTCGGTTGGCCCCGGTAGACCGTCGATGCCCACCAGCCCAAAGAGTTGGCGTTTGGCGAGGGTAGTGAACAGGTTCCCCGGCCCACAAATTTTGTCCACCGCGGGGATGCTCTCGGTTCCAAAGGCAAAGGCGGCGATGGCCTGCGCGCCCCCGGCCACATAGACCGCATCCACCCCGGCAACCGCGGCCGCGGCCAATGTAACCGGATGGGGCAGGCCGGTTTCGCGTTGGGGTGGGGTGATGATGGCGATATAGGGCACGCCCGCAACCCTGGCCGGGATGGCCGTCATCAGCAGTGTGCTGGGCAAGGGGGCCGTGCCACCCGGCACATAGATGCCCACTTTTTCGATAGGGCGCACCAGTTGTCCCACTGTGCCGTCGTGGTCGTTATGGATCCAACTGATGGCGGGCTGGCGGCGGTGGAAAGCCTCAATCCGGGATGCGGCCAGTTTCAGTGCATCGGCCACGGCGGGGTCGATTTGGGTCAGGGCAGCAGGAATCTGCCCTGGGTTCACCTGTAACCCGGGCAACTCCACCCGGTCGATGCGGGACGTCCATTCGCGAATGGCTGCATCGCCCCGGCTGCGCACGTCGGACAGAATACGGCGCACAGCTTCGTCTGGGCCGATGCGCGCGCCGAAGATGGCTTCGTTGGCATCCAAAAGAGAATCGGGAATCGCGAAATCATCCCAGGGCTGGCGACGCAAGATAGAACGTTGGGCTGTCGGTACA
>JAHEML010000521.1 GCA_024643705.1 Caldilineaceae bacterium
CAGCTCGACAAACGCCGCTTCCACAGACGGCGGGCCGGATGCAGCAGATCGAAATGGGGCGCGTCCTCTGCCAAGGCCGAGGGCAAGCCCACGGTCCCAGGTAAAAACCGCCGGTTCATCTGGTAGCGCCCCCGGAGCAGAGGTGCATCGAAGGTGCGCCCGTTGAAGGTGACCAGACCGCTACGGCCACCAAGAAGCTCGGTCAGGGCGGTCAGCAGCGCGGTCTCCTCGCCGGGGTGGCGCATAAAGAATTGGTAGACAGTAAATTGGAGATTGGAGACTGGGGGGTAGAGATTGAGCGAATCGACCCCTTGCAATCTCGGATAGCCTATCTCCGCTCTCTCTTCAAAAACCCCCACCCCCACCATAAACGCATAGACACCCGCACCGCCACCCAATCCATTGGTCTCGGTGTCGACAAAGGCCACCCGGCGAAAGTCGAAATCCGTGTCCAGACCGGCGTTGGGGTAGAGGGGCGCGATGGATTGGGGCGTTTGGTTCAGCAACACCTGCAATGGATGCGCACCCCGCACGGTCTCCAGGGGGTAGCGTTCTGTGACCAGCCAGCAGCGGCCACCCGCATTTTCGACTTCCTGGCCGGCCACCAACACCTCCAGGGGGCCAGCATTCCCCTGGTCGATGCCGGTCGGTGCAGGCAAGGGAAGAGCAGGTTCGTTGGGGCTATTTTGCGGGCGCAGGCTCTGCAAACGACGCAGACGATCCAAAACAGAAGACACAGCAACACTCCGTAGGCAGGGGTTCTTCGCTGGACAATTTTCGCTGGGCTATTTTCGAAGGACTCTTTTTGCTGGACATATTGTAGCGCAGAACCGACTTGAGAAGGAAAGAGGCGAGAATCAAGTTTCTCCACGCCCTTTTGCGTTGGCCTCCCAGCGTCGTCTATAATGCCTTGTGGAAAGAGACAACAACCATAGACAGGAGACCCTTTTGCTAGAACAGGCGAAACGGTGGGAACTATACCCCATCGCCCCAACGGACTTCTTGGACGACAGCCCGGAAAACCCGATTCTGTTGCAAATTTTGTACAACCGGGGCTTGCGCACCCCGGAGCAAATTTCCGATTTTCTGAACGGTGAGGATGCCGTCCAGGACAATCCGTTTCGGCTCAAAGACATGGCCGTCGCTGTCCAGCGCATTCTGCGGGCCATCGCCGAGGCAGAGACAATCTGCGTCTACGGTGATTTCGATGCGGACGGGATTACCGCCACTGCCCTGCTTGTCTCTGCCCTGCAACAGGCGGGTGCGCGGGTGGGCAGCTATATCCCCGACCGAGTAGACGAGGGATACGGGTTGAATGTGGAGGCTGTCGAGCGCATCAGCCAACAGGCCCACCTGCTGGTGACGGTGGATTGTGGCATCCGCAGCATTGAAGAAGTAGCCATCGCCGGGCAAATGGGGTTGGATGTCATCATCACCGATCATCATTCGGTGGGGGTCGAGTTGCCCCCCGCCCTAGCGGTGATCAACCCCCGGCGCAGGGACGATCCCACCTCGTTTGAGAGCCTGGCAGGCGTGGGTGTGGCCTATCGATTGGCCCAAGCCGTGCTGCGCGCAGTGGCCCAAGACCCAGCCTTTGCCCTCACCGAAGAGCAGGCCACCGAATGCGAGCTACAACTGCTCGATCTGGTCGCCTTGGGGACAATTGCCGACATGATGCCCCTGGCTGGGGAGAATCGCTCCCTGGTGCGCCGAGGGTTGGCCCAGCTCTCTCAAGGTCAACGGGTGGGTCTGTTTGCGCTGATGGAAGTGGCCGGCATGCAGCCATCGGGCGTGGATAGCAGCACAGTCAGCTACCGGCTGGCACCCCGCATCAACGCGGCCGGTCGCCTCTCCAACGCCCAGCTCGCCTACGATCTCCTGCGCGCCGACGAATACAGCCAGGCCTACGATCTGGCGGCCCAATTGGAGGCGATGAACCGGGAGCGCCAACAGTTAACCGTGGACGCCCAAAACCTGGCCGAGCAGCAGTTGGGGGATATAGCGTCGGCTCCGCCTGCCATTTTGATTACGGCCAGCCCGGAATTTCGCTCTGGAATTGTCGGGCTGGTGGCTGGGCGTCTGGCCGATCAATACTACCGGCCTGCGGTGGTGGTAGAACAAGGGCCAGAGACCAGCCGGGGCAGCGTGCGCAGTATCGACGAATTTGATATTACCGCAGCCCTGGACAAAATAGGCCATTTGTTGGTGCGCCACGGTGGACACAGCCGGGCCGCTGGCTTCACGGTTGCCAACGAACGCTACGACGAATTTGTCCTGGCATTGACCCAACTGGCCGAGGAAGGTCTTGGCGCGATTCCGGATTTGCGTCCACGGATGTGGGTAGACGCAGAAGTGGCTTGGGACGATTTAACCTGGGCACTGCAAGCACAGTTGGCCCGGTTGGAGCCTCTGGGCCAGGCAAACGAGCCGCCACGCCTTTTGGTGCAAGGGTGTCGAGTACGCAGCGCCCGGGCCGTCGGGGGAGGCAAACACCTCAAATTGGTATTGGATGGCTACCCCGGCTCTGGTGTGCTGGATGGCATTGGTTTTGGTCAGGGTGGTCAGGCGAGCCTGCTCAACGCCGACGAACGGCTGGATATCACTTTTCAATTGGAAGTGAATGAATGGCAGGGACGGCGTAGTTTGCAGTTGAATGTACAGGATTTGCGAACATCCGCAAGCAAGTGATCAGGAGAAATTGTTTATGTGGCAAAGGCTCAATACACCACTCAAAGTTGGCCTGACAGCAGGCAGCCTGGGGATTCTGCTCACAATCGTAGGCATTTTCCGGGGCAACGTGCCGTTAAACCCAGCCAGCATTGGGATGGCCCTGCTGATGGGCGGAGGTGTCTGGTTTTTGGTGGCGTGGGCCGTGGCCTCGGCAGCAGTAGACGTAGAAAACGACTCTCAAGGAGAAAACAATTGATGTCCGAACACAATCTTCGTAACGTCACCGCCGTCTTGCTGGATATGGACGGCGTTGTTTATGTGGGCAACGATCCACTGCCTGGCGTGCAACCTTTGTTGGATTATTTGGAAGCCACTGGGCGCAAGTGGCTCTTTGTCACCAACAATTCATCCCGCACGCCCACACAGTTCATCGAAAAGATATCCAAAATGGGCATCCGCGCGGGCGAAGATCATATTCTGAGCAGCGCGTTGGCAACGGCAAGCTGGCTGAAAGAAGAATATCCCAACGGCGCACGGCTCTTTGTCGTCGGGGAAGAAGGGCTGCGCTGGGCACTGGAACGCCAGGGCTTCACTCTGATCGAAGATTACACCCAGGCGGAAATCGTCGTATCGGGCATCGACTTCCACGCCCGCTACGAGCGATTGGCCGATGCGACCCTTGCCATCCACAGGGGCGCGCGCTACGTAGCAACCAATTCGGACGCCTCCTTCCCCAGCGAACGGGGCGAAATCCCCGGCACAGGCGCGATTATCGCCCTTTTGCAGACAGCCACCGGTGTCACGCCCACAATCATTGGCAAACCCAATGCAGGCATGTACGAACAGGCCATGCACAAACTGGGCAGCACAGCCCCTACCACGCTGATGGTGGGTGACCGTTACGAGACCGACATTGAAGGCGCTGTCCGTTTGGGCATGCCCACGGCTGCCGTCCTCACCGGCATCACCCCCAAAGAACAATTCGAGCGCGAGCCCCTGCGCCCCGCGTTTATTCTGCCTGGCTTGCCAGAATTGTTGGCAGCTTTCCAGGCAGCAGACCGCTGAATGCGGAAATTTGAATGCGGAATGAAGAGAGGCCGAAACCGAGACTCTCTTCATTTCGCACTCCCCATTC
>JAHEML010000522.1 GCA_024643705.1 Caldilineaceae bacterium
GCTGTTGTTGGAGGTCAGACGAACGGTCGCTCCGGGCATGGGGCTTCCGGTCAGACTCTGCACCACATAGCCGCGCACTTCGCCCTGGGGCCGCTCGTTGATATTGAGAGTCACGGTCTCGCCGTTGGCGGTGATTGCGCCGCTGGCGTGGCCCTCGCGCCCGGTGATAAAGTCGAAGGCATCCACGCTGAAGCCCGCTTTGGGCACGCCGGTGAAGGTATAAATGCCGCTGGCGTCGGTGGTCTCGTAGACATCCCGGCCATCAAAGCCACTGGTTAAATGAATCTGGGCGTCGGCGATGGGTGTGACCCCATCCGTGCGCAGAAAACGCCCTGTAACCGTGCCAAATTCGTCGGGCACAGTTACAGTTACGGTGACTGTTTCGCCTGGGGCGGGCAAGGTTCCACCCCGGAAGCCTTTACCGCCGTTGGCTGGATTGGTGGCATAGACGCTGAAACGACCTTCCCGCACCACAGGAAAAGTGAAGTTGCCGTTGAGATCGCTCTGTCCGGAGCGGCTCTGCTTGGTAAAGTTGCCTTCCCGCAGCACGAGGGGTGCATTGGCAATAGTCGCGCCCGTTGTGCCCATCACTTGCACATGCACGCTGCCCAGCCCCAAAAGCCGAATATCCACAACCGCGTGGCCGCCAGCCTTGACACCGCCATCGCTGCGCCCAGTCAGCCCGCTGATCTCGTCCAGAGCGGTAACGTTGAAGCTGCCCGCGGTGATCAGCGGGAGCATGTAGACGCCGTTGGCATCGGTGGTCACAGGTACATCGGTCATGGTTCGGGAGTTGAAACGCACGACAACACCTTCGCCCACGGGCGTTGTGCCGTCGGGCAGATAGACCGTGCCGCTCAGGGAACTGGTGGCCTTGAGCGAGAGGGTGATATGGGTCGTCTCGCCCAGTTGGATGCTCGCGTTGCCAGCTACAGCCCCGTTGAAGGCGTTGACGGCCTCCACCGATACGTTGCCCACAAAGATATTCTCGAAAAGGTAGGAGCCGGAGGATGGGTCGTTGTCCACAATGCGGCTGAGCTGTTTCATGGCAAAACCCACGCCCAGGGTCTGGCATGGAGTGAAATGGATCACATAGTCGCCGATTTTCACGTCGCCATAGCACTGGGGATTGCCATCATCTTTGATGACATTTTTCAGCACGGACAGCTCGCTCAGCCCCACTTGAGAAGCCAAGGGAGTCACGCCGTCGTCGTCCAGGATCGTCACCCTCAAATTGCCTTTGCCCTGCCAGCGCACATCCCCGTTGACAGTTTGGTTGTGGGCCGAAACCCGCACGTAGCGGGCGTTGCCATCCTGGAAGTCGGGTTTGAAGGCGCTGATCAGGTAGTTGCCTTCCACCGCAAAGGGGATGAGGTAGCGGCCCGCGGCGTCGGTGCGGCTACCCAGCAGCCGGGGGCCAACCGCAATGATCTCCAGATTGGGAATGGGCGTGACCCCATCAGCCTGGGTGACCAGACCGGCAATGCGTCCCACCGGGGGCAGGCGCAGAATAACCGACACTGTCTCGCCGGGGCGCACCAAATTGACGCTGGTTTTGGCAAGCTGTTCGCCCTCGCTCACCAGTGCTTGAATTTGCCGATTGCCCAGAGGCATGTCGGTCAGGACAAAACGTCCGTCGCTGTCGCTGGTGACAAGGCGCAGACCACCGCCAATGGTTGCGCCTTCCACAGGCTGGCCCGCGCCGTCCAATACCTGACCTTCGATTGTGCCTGTGCCGCCAAAAAGGACAAGGTTGGCGGTCACATCCTGGGCTGCCACGATGGTTGTTGCCACAGAAGCCGTCTCGTATTGGCTCTGGTCAAAGGCACTCACAGTCGCGGGGCCAGGGGGCAGATCGGTCAACTGGTAGTAGCCGCTGCTATCGGTAACGGTGTAACCGCCCACGCTGGAATAGACGGGCACAGCCTCGGCTGGGGTCACGCCGTCGCTGCGATAGGCCCGCCCACTCACTCTGCCCATCTCTAATTGCGCGCGGTCGGCGTTGATCAGCACGAGATCGATCAGGGTTGTGCCGCCGTTGACAGCCACATTCGCCACAGCCTGGGCCTGGGAACGGGTGGGCTTGTGGACAGCCTTCAGATTGGCATTACCCACAGGCACATTGCCAAAGACAAAGCCGCCGTTTGCATCGCTTTTTGTCACTTGGCTCAGGCCGCTGACCAAACTGGTCAATGCCACATCCGCGCCGGGCAGGGGCGTCGTCCCGTCGGCGGCATAAACATGGCCCGCCACCGTGCCTTTGCCAAAGAAGATCAGCCGCAGATCAAGGCGCTGGCCGTTGTAGCGCACAGATGTGCCCACGTCCACCCGCTCGCCTGTCTCTGGGTTGGTGGCAGCAAATCGGGTCGGGTCGGCGGTCACATAGTCCAGGTGGAAGCGGCCGTCTGCGTCGGCAGATTTAGCCGTAATCGTCACCCATTTGACCTTGTCCCCCAGCAGAATCTTCTGAATCAGCGAGATGGCGGCATTGGGCACGGGTGTGCCGTCGGCTTCCACCACTTCGCCATCCACCACGCCGCCGGTTCCGGTAACGGTGATGGAAATGGGCAGGGTTGTGCTGATGGGCGACATCAGGTTGGCGTGGCGGTCGTCGATGTTGGCAACAGTCACGCTGCGGGGAATAAAGGGGCCAATGCCGTCGCGCAAGCGCAGGAAGGCCACCCGGCTGCTGGGCTGGAGAACCGTGCCGAGAATCTGGTTGCCGTCTACGCCAAAATTGATAATCTCGTCGGGGGCTTTGCCCTGCTGGGAGGACGCAGCACTGATCTCCTCGTCGAAGAGCAGGGCAAAGAGGCGGCCAAAGCGATCCCGGCTGGCAACCTGCACCGCGCTGATCAGATCTGGCCCGCTCTCGGCCAAAAGCGTTTCGCTGGTGGGATTGATCTGCCCCTCGAAGAATCCATCGCCCGTGGCATCCACATTGAGCACGACCGCAGTGGATGCCCGGTTGCGCCCTACATCAAAAACCGGCGCGATCAGTTGAGCGCGCCCGCCAGATTGGATCGCCACGTCTTCGAAAGTGACCAGCCGCTGGCCGCTGGCCGTGGGGATCAACACGCCCAAATCGAACGAACCAGCAGCCGTGGCTCGCAGATCAACCGTGTGTCGTCCGGGCTGGGGCGCGGCGATGACAGCAAAGTGGCTGACGTTGCCCGTCTGGTTGCTGAGATCGAAAAACTGGCCGTAGGGGATGCCCCGCTGCACCGGGCCGTTGAGCGCGGCCACACCCATGCGCTGACCGGTGGCGTCTGTCACCTGCAAAACCACCGGCGCACCGCCCCCATCATGGCCGGTGATGACGGAAAAATAGGGCGGCCGCGAAACCGTGGCCGTCGCCATCTGGCTCTGGAAATCGAGAACGATGCTGTCCGCGGCTGCCTGCCCAAAGACGGCGGCGAATTCCTGGGCCAATGCCTGCCCCCGGCGGGATTGGCGCAGCAACGAATCAAAGGCGGCGAAGTCGTCTGCCGTCACGGAATCATCCCCGGTCAAACGGGGCAAGTTGTTGCCGGAGAAGTCCAGGGCCAGGTCCCAGGCTGCCGAGAGTTCCGGCTCGTGTAGGCTGATGCGCTGGCCCACCGAAGCCAGATCGAAGGCACGCTCGTAGATCATCGACTGGTCGACAGGCAGCAGACCGATGGGTGTGATGGGCGACGTTGCCAGGGCAAATGCCTGGCTGAGCAGGCTGATGGCCTGGGTGCGGATTCCCACTGGGACGTGGTTCACCTCGTTGGGCAGTTGCAGCACGTTGGGCGAAAGCGGAATGCCCAGCTCGCC
>JAHEML010000523.1 GCA_024643705.1 Caldilineaceae bacterium
TTGTACGAAGCGACAGTGTCGTCGAAATTCTGCGCGGCCTCGGCCTCTTTGTTGAAGAAGAAAGCAATAAACTTGATCCATTCCATGCGGCCCAAGGGGTCCTGCTCGACAAAATCGCCGTTCAAGGCCACAGGAATATCCGCTTCCAGCAACAGGGGATGGGCATCCCATTCGGGGATGCCAATGCCATAGGCCATTACCAGCCCTGGCTCCATATCCAGCACTTGTTCCACATTCACACTGGCCCCATTGCCCACTTCGGCAATCTCACCGGCGTCGATGCGGGCCACCACTTCCGGGGTCGTCGCCCACAGCAGGCTGTCCAGGCCGATCAACCGCTCAGTCAAACCCAGAGTGACGAGATGGGGCAGATAGGTTGTGGAGAGAGCCACAAGGGACTGGACAGGTACTTCGATCATCGACCCTTCCACACCTTCGGGGGCAGGTGTGCCACATTGCACCAGCACATAGCGAAAGCTCTCTTGCGCCCCTTGCCAGGGATTGATAACTGTGACAACCTTGTAGTTGTTGTGGTACTCCACGCTAAATCCGCCAGAGATTGTCGCATCAGTTTTTTGGGGAAAATAGTCCGTGGCTGGATCGTAATTTTCGACACAGCTATCGGTCAGATTGGTATCGGTAGTTATCGACGGCCCAGGTTCAGATACAGGCGCGGCATCGCCCTGGGCTGGGGACTGAGCTTGGGGAGGGGGGGGTGCAGCGCACGCGCTGATCAAGAGCACCATCGCCAACACTGCCATCCAACGGGTCTGCATTGTTCGTTTCATGGGTTCTGCCTCTTATCCTTGTGTGTGTTCCTGCTCAACTCGACAGATCGAACGGCTGGGCCAATAAAAAACGCCCGTATCCTTGCGGATCGGGCGTTGTGTGCAAAGAGAAGGCCACCGTCCTGCAGTCCAGTGCCTTCTGCTGTGCGCTCACCCAGTCCACGAGGTGTCGTCGGGATAACAGTAGAGGCGGTCGACCTGGCTTAGGGAGCCAAACAGACTCCCAATACAGTTGCGGGACAGCGCCGGACTCCCCATATACAATGGGCCACCGGCTTCGCCTTTATGCCCAGGCATCCGGGCCTTGGGCACCTCTACTTTGCAATACGCGCACTTTGCAGTACAAGATTGCGAGGGCAATCGTAACAAGGGGAGTTGGTTCTGTCAAATGCTGGATATGATGAGTGATGAATGAACCGTGCTGCGGAAATTTGTGATAGGGCACGCAGACCATCTCATTTAGTGCCTGTAGCTGTGGCTGTACGCAGAATCACCCGGTCTTCTGTCCAGTTGCTCTCGTACCAGCTACATATTTCAAAGCCGTCGTTGAGTTCGGTCATGCGTTTCTGCAGCAGGCCACGCAGATGGTTCAGCACCGACAGGTACTGGGGATGCGCCACCAGATTCTCCTTTTGCCAGGGATCGGCCTGATTGTCGAAGAGCAACTCGCTGCCGTCGATCCGGTAGCGGGCGTAGGTATAACGTTTGGTGCGCAGACCCCGCCATTCGTGGCCGTCTTCAAAGATGGCCGTCGCGCCCATGCCTTGCAATAACGCCGCCTCTGGTTCAGGGCCAGGCTCCCCCAATATATGCTGGCTCAAGTCCATCCCTTCTACCTCCGCGGGGATAGGCAGACCCAGCAGACCCAGCAACGTGGGCATCAGGTCAGGCGAATTAAGGCAGACATCGTTCACCCCAGGGTGGCTATAGCCCGGCCAGCGCAGCAAGAAAGGCACGCGAATGGCCTCATCATAGAAGGTATTCTTGGCCCGCCTCCCCTGAGCGCCGAACATTTCGCCATGATCCGACGTGAAGACGAAGACCGTATTCTCGACCAGCCCCAATCCTTCCACAGCGTCGAGCAGCCGCCCCAGATTCCAATCCAGATTAGCAGTCATCGCGTAGTAGACCCGCATCCATTCGGGCAATTGTGCCCGCTGTTTCCCGCTGAGAGAAGCCCACTGATCGCCGTATGGATCGTCCTGGGCACGATAATTAGGTGGCAGAGGAAAATCGACACCGGCGAATTGAGATAGCGCATCGGCGCGTACATTCTCTTCATCCCAAGGATCATGGGGCGTGCCGTAGGAGAGAAAGAGGGCAAATGGCTTGTCGGCATGGGCGGCTTCTGTCAACTTGGCAATTGCCAGGTCGGTCTGGCCATCAGGTTCGTAGCCGGGTATCGTCGTCTTTTCCAGGCTTTCCGTGTGATAGTACTGATCCCAATAGGTGTGATGAAAACCATAGGAGGCCCAGAAATCATCAAAACCCAAGCGGTCGGGTCCGCGTGGGGTAAAGGAATTGCGGGGATCGTCGTGATGTCCTAACTGGTTGGCATAGAGATGCCACTTGCCGATGAAATAAGTGGCGTATCCGCCCGCGGTTAGCACTTGACCCAACCCTGTGTGATGGGCGGGGTTGAGGCGCAATTCATTGATGACCATACCTGTGCTGCTGGAATATTTTCATGTGAAAAGAGAGGCCCGATAGGGCGCGCACATGGGATGGCTGGACGTGGCGTTGACGAAATTAACGCTCTCGGCGGCCAGCCCATCCACGCGTGGGGTTCGTGCTCGTTGGTCACCGGCAAAGCCGCAGGATTGATAGCGTAGCTGGTCGGCCAGCACGAAGATGAGATTGGGGGATTGTCTCACTGTGGACTCCGGTTTTGGGTTGTTCTGTCTGCTTTCGTCAAACTATCTCAGCGACGGCCCGCCCGCGCGCGCTCTCTGCCTTGGTCAATCGGGAACGACTCTGCTGCATAGCGCCGGCATCGTCTTCCTGGGCCAGGGCCAGTTCCGCCAAAAGTGCGCCGGTGGCAGATGGAGCCACCCCGCCCAATCCGTCACGCGCATCCACAAAAGCGCGTGGGTCCAGTGCTTGCGCCAGCTGCCCTTCCGAAAAATCGACGGGCTGCCCTACCACATCCCGCGCCGCTGCCTGCAACATCTCTGCCGTCATCACCGCTTCGCCATTCCCCCGCTCCCCTGCTTGAACGCTCTCTTTTACCATGCGCGCCACAATCGAATGGGCCGAGCGGAAAGGCAGACCAGCTTCCCGCACCAGAGCGTCGGCCAGTTCGGTAGCCGTGGTGAAGCCTTCGCCCGCGCGCCGGGCCAGATGTTCTTCGTTCAGCGTCAAGGTGGCAAAGACGGCGGTGTAGAGCTGAATGCACTCCTGGATCGCGTCCAGCGCGGCCATGATCGGGGGCAGAATTTCATCCTCGATGTCCTGGGTGTCGCCGTAGGGTATGCTGTGACACTGCACAGCCACTGTCTGGGCGAAGCCAAACGCCCGGCTCAACCGCGCCCGCAGATGTTCCAGCACAACCGGGTTGCGCTTCTGGGGCATAATCGAGCTGATCTGAATAAAGCTGTCGTCGATGTGCAGTGCGCCCGATTCCTGGGTGGCGTAGAAGAGCAGGTCTTTGGTCACCCGGCTTAGCCCAACAGCCAAGGACTGGACGGCAAAAGCCGTGTCTGTCAGGTGATCCCCTGCGCCGATGCTGTGGTGGGTGCTGGGGATCACCTGGTCAAAGCCCAGAAGGTCGGCCACCCGCTGGCGGTCGATGGCGAAGCCAGTACCGGTGAAGGCCGCCGCGCCCAAGGGGGACTCGTTCATGTTGGCGTAGGCCCCGGCAAAGCGCTGCTGATCCTTTGCCAGAAAGGTCAGCACTCCGGCCAGATAGTGGGCAAAAGTAACGGGTTGGGCCGGTTGGGTGTGGGTGTAGCCGGGCATCAGGGTATGCCGATGACGCTGGGCCAGATCGCTCACGGCGGAGCG
>JAHEML010000524.1 GCA_024643705.1 Caldilineaceae bacterium
TTCACCTCCTGCTGATCGTTGTCGTACATCACCATGTCGTAGGCGTCCGAGGTGAATTCGAGCAGATTGGAGGCCAGCCAGTAGTCGTAGCCGCCCCGGTGCTCCGGGGGCACAGGGCCAACGTACTCGTTGGGGGCCAGATGCCACTTGCCGATGTAGCCTGTGTCGTAACCCCCCGCCTTGAAGGATTGGGCCAGGGTGGGCAAATCCGGGTGCAGAGGAATGCCGTTGCGATACGATCCGGTGTTGGTGGCGTACATGCCGGTTTGCAAACACGAGCGAGCTGGCCCGCAGACAGGCTGGCAGGTGACAGTGGTGTGCAGGTGGGTTCCCTGGCGGGCCATACGGTCGAAGTTGGGTGTAATGTCCAGGGGGTTGCCGTGGACGCCGGTGCTGTCCCAGCGCTGCTGGTCGGTGAAGAAGACGATGACATTGGGGGGCGAGGATGACTTCCGATCGGTCATGGCATTGTCCTTTGCGTTGACAAATAGGGGTAGATATTGCATCATTGTACACCACATCCCACTTCCCGACCACCCACTTTTTTTGGAGAAACAGCAATGATCGACAACGCCCGGCTGCAAGAAAAATGCCGCACAGCCCTGGACTTTGCCGCGGGCCAGCTACGCGGTTTGGTAGAAAATCACCCCGACTATTTCCCCATGTACACCCAAAATGGCAAATGGAAGCACGGCGGCGAAGCCTGGACAAATTGGTGCGAGGGATTTCTTGGCGGCCAGTTGTGGATGCTCTACCGTCACACCGGCGACGACTACTTTCTCCACAAGGCCGAACATTATTCCCGCCATCTGGAAGAGCGCAAATGGGATCGCAACGTTCACGATCTAGGCTTCCTCTTCTGGTCAACCTGGCGGCGCTGGTACGAGCTGACCGGTGACCCCGCGCTCAACGAGACCGTGATCCAGGCAGGCAAGACCATGGGTCTGCGTTTCAAGGAAAAGGGCGAATATCTGCGCTCTTTTGTGGCCGACGAAAGTCTTTTCATCGATATTATGATGAACGTGGGCATCATCTTCTATGCCGCGCAGCAGAGCAACGACGCTGACCTGCTCAGCATCGCCAACCGCCACTGTCTAACCACCCGGCGCTACCTGGTGCGGGGAGATGGCAGCACCAGCCACGAAGGGCTGTTCAACCTGGAAACAGGCGAGTTTATCCGCCAGAGCACCCACCAGGGCTGGCGGGACGATTCCTCCTGGGCGCGGGGGCTGGCCTGGTCGCTCTATGGTTTCGGCACGGTCTACAGCTTCACAGGCGACGCCCGCTACTTGCAGACAGCCGAACTCAACGCCCAATTTTACATGGAGCAGACAGCCGCCCACGGGGTTCCACCCAACGATTGGGCCGAGGCACACCCCCAGAACCCCTACGAATCCTCCGCAGCGGCCATTGCCGCCAGCGGGCTGATCAACCTCAGCCGCATCACCGGCGACCCGACCCGGGCCAAACTTTATCACGACTACGCGCTGCAAATTGTGGACACCCTCACCGGGCCGGACTTTCTTGCCAACGAAACGCCGGGCTGGGAAGGGGTGCTGAAGCAGGGGATGTATCACGAACGTCTGGGCTTGGGCGTGAACGAGAGTGTGATGTGGGGCGAGTACTTCTTTTTGGAAGCGGTGAGCAAGGTGCTGGGGTACGAGTAGGGCTACAAGAGGCGGGACTGCGTATTTTACTGGGTGACTTGTCTCGTTTAGGGTTTCGTGTGGAAACCAATGTGATAATTGAGGACATATTCCCATGAGCACAGTTCAGGTTGTTGTGATTCTGGTGGTTTTTCTCGTCGTCGCCTATTTCGTCGGCCGTATCCTGGGTGTTATTGAGGAGAGCAGGACGAAGTCACTCAATGAGCGTACGTGGGACCCACTTCTTGCCTTGATGGAAGGCTCTGGGCAATTGCAAGGCAACCGTATGACCGGACTCTATGCAGGCCGCGCATTTGAGGCGCGCCGGGGAGAGAAGGTGCCTGCTGATACGGGAACCGGCTATAATTTTGAGCTTGCGGTCGTCTCCCAGGTAGGCGGACAGGATTGGCAGGTTGAATATGGGCAGACACTGGTGGTTGTTGGCAAAGTGCAAGGCCAGATAAAAAGCAAGGATGAAGTGCTGATACAGCAGTTGCGATCCAACGGGGTGATCGAGCATATTGATCGCATTCGGAGCGATCGGGTCAAATATGTCCGTTTCGAGAAGAAGCAGAACCGGATTGTCTATAATGAGGACGTGCGCCCCCAACTAGTGCCGTCACCGGAACGATTTAAGGGGCAATTGGAACTGCTTGCCTACCTGGCTGAACTCAATGAACAGGTGAATCGGGGGTGTAGGAATGCGTGACAAAGTCTGTGTCACTGTCAGAAGGGACATAAAATGAAAGCCATTGTCTACCATCGCTACGGCTCGCCGGACGTGCTGGAACTGCAAGAAATCGAGAAACCCATCCCCGGCGACGACGACGTTCTCGTCAAGATTCGGACTGCGGCTGTCAACCCCTACGACTGGCACTTTATGCGCGGTGAACCCTACTTCATGCGCATGATGGCTGGTTTGCGTGTGCCCAAACGTAATCGATTGGGCGTGGACTATGCCGGCGTGGTGGAAGCCGTGGGCCGGAATGTGACCCAGTTTCAGCCGGGTGACGAAGTCTATGGCATGCAAGATGGAGCCTACGCCGAATATCTGACCACGCCCCAAACCCAAGCCGCGACCAAACCGACTAATTTGACTTTTGAAGAGGCCGCGGCTGTGCCTCTGGCAGGGCTGACTGCATTGCAAGGTCTGCGCGACAGCGGGGAACTTCAACCCGGCCAGCGGGTGCTGATCATCGGTGCTTCTGGTGGTGTGGGTGCTTTTGCTGTGCAGATTGCCAAGGCCATGGGCGCGCATGTCACCGGGCTGTGCAGCACGAAAAATCTGGAACTGGTGCGATCCCTGGGGGCCGACGATATGATCGATTACACCCAGGAAGATTTCACCCAGCGCACACCCAAATTTGACCTGATCTTCCAATTGGGCGGCATGGATTCGCCCGCACGCTGCCGACGCGCGCTCGCGCCAGCCGGCAAGCTCGTTCTCAGCAGTGGCGACTCGAACGGGCGCTGGATCGGCCCCCTGAACCGGATCATCCAGGCGTCTATCCTGAACCCATTTGTCAGCCAGCAGATGATTGTCTTGAATGCCAGACGCAGCCAGGCGGACTTGGACTATTTGACCAGTCTGCTCGAAGCGGGGCAAGTGAAGGTGACCATCGACCGGACCCACCGGCTGGATCAAGTGGCCGAGGCCATCCGCTATGTGGAGAAGGGGCATACCCGGGGCAAGGTTGTGATTGGGATTTGAAGTGTTAACCAGATACCCATCGTGCCAAGCCAGCCTAAACGCGTCTGGCCTACCCTGGCGAAGCGCCTGATCAAACGAAGCTTCGGCGGTAAAGAAACTACAATGCGGCAGGCAGACCCACCCAATCATCCACTACAAAGATGGCAAGAGGCATTTTGGTTATTGCTGGTTTTATCGACGCCCCTGCTCGTAAACTTCTGGGTGGAGCAGCAATTTGAAGCGTCGAAAGTCTGGTTGCTGCGCACGCTGGTTTGGGCGTCTGCCCTCTTGTGGCTGGGGGGATGGCTGAAAGGCGTGCGTCCCAGAGCGCTCCCTCCGCCCCAGCGCTCGCTTCTCATCAGCCTTACTCTCGCCCTCGTCATTTGCCTCTCAACTCTCCTCAGCTCAAACCAGACCGTCGCCCTCTTTGGCTCACTTGACCGGGC
>JAHEML010000525.1:0-432 GCA_024643705.1 Caldilineaceae bacterium
TGGCGAGGGGCATAAAGATACGGTAGAAGATGGCGAACTCGCCGGAACCGTCGATGCGGGCAGCGTCTTCCAGGCTGACGGGCAAGGTCATAAAGTATTGGCGCATGAGGAAAATGCCCCAAATGTAGTTGAACCAGGGGATGATCAGCGCGTAATAGGTATCGATCCAGCCAAGACTTTGCAAAATAATAAAGCTGGAGACCAGGGTTACCGCATTGGGGATCATCATAAAGGCAAGGAAGCCCATGAAAATCTTGTCCCGACCCGGAAAGTCGATGCGGGCAAAGGCATAGCCCGCCATGGAGACCAGAAAGAAACGGCCCGCAATCACACCAGCCACGTGGATAAGAGAGTTGAGGAAGAAACGGGCAAAGGGCAACTGCTCGAAAAGACGGGTGTAATTGCTCCACACCGGGTTGGGCGGGAAAAGAT
>JAHEML010000525.1:448-2961 GCA_024643705.1 Caldilineaceae bacterium
GGGTAAGTGAAGGCTTCGGTGATGGTCATCAACGAGGTGTTCACCATAAAGTAAAAGGGAAAAAGCGTCGTAAAGGCCAGAAACGCCATCAGAAAATAGACGGTCCCCTTGCCAAAACGGCTGGCAAAGCTTACCTGATCGGCTGCCTTACCTTGTGCCACGGCAGTTTTTGCTGTGGATGACGCGTCCAGAATCGCGTTATTACCCGCCATAGTTGACGTTCCTCCCGAAATATCTGAACTGAACAATTGTCACTACAAAAAGGATGGCAAAGAGAACCACTGTCTCGGCGGACGCATAGCCAAAACGCAAATTTTGCCACGCTTCAAAATAAATGCGATGTACCGCCACATCCGACGCGCCATTCGGCCCACCCTGGGTGAGCACATAGACCGGGCCAAAGACCTGAAATGAGCCGATGACCGACGTGATCAGCACAAAGAAAGTTGTCGGGGCCAGGAGCGGCAGGGTGATGTGCCAGAATTTGCGGAAACCGGATGCCCCATCCACATCGGCGGCCTCGTAATACTCGTCGGGGATGCTCTGCAAACCAGCCAGAAACAGAATCATCCGCGAGCCAAGACCCAGCCAGATGGTCATTGCCATAATTGATGGCAGCACCATGGTGGTGGATTGGAGAAAGCCATATGGCCCCAGATTGAAGAAGCTAAGCAGGTAGTTGAAAATACCCAAATCTTTGTTGTACAGCAGCTTCCACATGAGCGATACCACCACAACCGAGGTGACAGCGGGCATGTAGTAAATGGTGCGCAGGGCACGAATGCCCTTCAGTGGTCGGTTGAGGGCCAGGGCCAGGAGCAGGGCCAAAATCATCCCCAAGGGGATTTCGGTGACATAGACAAACGTGTTCTTCATCGCGTTCCAGAAGACATCGTCGCCCCAGATGAGTTGAAAGTTATACAACCCCACAAAGGGCTTGGCATCCACCAACACACTCCACTTGTGAAAGCTGAGATAGAGGGTGAAAAGCGCTGGCCCCAATTGCCACCAGACCAACCAGATGACCGCCGGCAGGATAAAAAGATAGCCCGTAAAAAGCCGACGCAGCAGCAGGGGCTTGTCCACATTGAGCAGGGTGATGAGCACAACACCGGCCAGCACCAACACCGCAGCCACCGCAGCCAACCCCAAGCCCTGATAGCCCCGCACATCGTTCGACCATGTAATGCTGCGCTGGGAGACCACCAGCCGCCACTGATCAGGACCGGGAATATTCAGCAGAGCCGCAGTTAACCGTCCAGGATTCCAGCCCACGTCCTGGGCAAAGCTTACCCGTCCTGTGCGTTGTAGCTCCTCCTCCACTGCCGGGGTAAAGTGCAAGCCCTCAATCTCCCGCTGGGCCAGGGTTGTGACTACGGGTTCCTGCCCCCGCAGAATCGTCAACCCTGCGCCGCTGATGTTGGATACTTCGGGCAGATATTTGTTCAACCGCAACCCAGCAAAGACGGTCGCATTGGCAGCCGTGGTACGCCGCGCCGCCAGCAGAATCGTCTTACTGGCAACCACAACCCCCACTTGCCCATCGGCCAGGGTGCTCAGGGTTTCAACTTGAAAATCGGTCAACGGTTCGTCCCCGGCCTGGCCGATGACCCCGTCCAAATCGACCACGGCAAATTCGACGCCAGCAACCTGTCGGGCCTGTTGCGCTAACTCCTCCACAGAGGGAGCTGCCAGTTGCCCAACAACATCGCTCTGGGCAAAGACTTGCATCCGGGCCAGCAGATTCTCGGTACTTGCCACCAGCACATCACCGCCAAGCAGCGCGGTGCGCACATCCGGGCGTGCGCTTTCGTTACTGGTACGCACCACAATAAAGCCCACAGCCAGGACGCCCGGAACCAACAACAAGAGCAAGCCAAGGATCAATTTGCGTTTGACCGTGCGCCGCACCCGGTAGTCCATCTGTTGATGACGGGCTAAGTAAGATTTCACCGCAGAATGGAGCATCCACGCGCCCACAGCGGTAATCAGCACAGCCAGGGCCAGCACGATCCAAAAGAGTTGCAAGGGCAAAACCTGACGAACCGTGCGATCCGGCTCTACAGTCGCCAGGTAGCCGCTGTAGCTGATCCGGGCAAAGTCATAGAAAGCTGTCATGCCCACTACCAGTGGTCCCTGGCTGTTTTGGCTGAGAGTAGAGAGAGGCAACTGGCCCGACGCCACTTGATCCAGCCAGACCGTGCTGAGCCAAGCCGGATCGCTGAGCAGTGCAGGGTTCGAGCTAAGCACCGGCGTCTGCCCCTCGTAGCGGTAAAAGACCACATCCCGCCCAGTCAGACGGGCAAGCTCTGCCACCGTTTGCTCGGTGATGGGCCGCTCGATAATAATAGCGCCGCCACCCTTATCGGCAGGCACTGGGGCCATGGCAATCCAAAAAGGCTGCTCGCCTTCCAGCCAGAAATCCGACGTGGCTTTGCCGATAGCTGGTACAAAACGCCAGAGTTTGGTGTTGGCCGGGTCGCCCAATAGAGCGGAGCCGTTCAATTCGTCCT
>JAHEML010000525.1:2971-3781 GCA_024643705.1 Caldilineaceae bacterium
TCCTGGACAGTTTTTTCGCTATCCAGCCAGCCCACATAGCCGATGTCGTCGGGCAACCCGACTTCGGCGGCCAGCCCAGCCAAATCCGCGCCGTCGGCCACCCGCGCGGCCAGCATGTCGGCCTGGGCGGTCAATGTCTGGCGCTGATCTTCGTGCCACCAGTTCATCAGTGCTGCGTCTTCACGCGCCAATTCGACGGCAGTTTTCACCACTCTATCGCCGCTGGCCCGGATGATAGCCGCGCCCGCGATCAACACAAAAACAGGCAGCAAAAAGGGTAGAAGTCGCCACCAGGTTCCGTAGCGTTCGTTGAATTTTACTTCGCTCGATCTTGAACCGCTGGATGGGGCCAACGTGGATGGGGCCATAGGGGAGTTCCTGAAGAGAATAGCTACATTGGGTGAGAGAATGTGAAACGTAAAACGTGAGAAACAAGAGGACAGTTCTCACGTTTTACGTTTCACGCATCAACAATGCGAAATCAAGCTTCGATCTATTTGACTACGCTTCCTTCTCGGCCACACGCTTGTCGTAGTTGGCTGCGGCTTCGTTCAAGGATTCCATAATGTCCATGTCATCCAGCAGGACACGGCTGATCATGTTGCCCCATTCCTCGCCCAGGATGCTCACATTGGTGATCAGCGCACCTTCGTGCAACTGTACGTTATCGGCAAAGACCTGATCGTAGAGCGGGCGGAAGTGGGGGAAGAGTTCGAAGGCTTCCTGCTCGGCGATGTCCTTGCGGGGGGACATCTTGGAAGGGAAGTCCAGGTCGGTGCCCGCGCCATAGGCAGCATAACCGGCCAGTTC
>JAHEML010000526.1 GCA_024643705.1 Caldilineaceae bacterium
CAGCATGGTACGCGGCGCGCCTGCATAGCCGGTCTTGTCCGCATCCTGTGCGAACGCAGTGGTGGTCGATGCTGCCGCCAGACTTGCGGCAAATGCGAAGTTTAGAACCTTCTTAAGCATGTATTGTCCTCCCTGGACCGATTTTGCTCTCACAACAATTGTCGCGAGTTGCTTGTTAAGTACGTGAAGGCTTTCAAAGCCTTGCGGTGAGCCGTATGGGGTTTTCTTTCCCTTGGAGCGACGAATGTTGTCGCCTCAATCGGTCACGAGAGTCCCCGTCTCTCGTACGGCTAGCAGCGGGCGGCCAAAGGGCTACCTGTCGCATCAGATTGTCTTGCGCACGTAAAAGGCCGCGGCGACGATGATCACGAGACCCTTGATGATGATCTGGAATTCAATAGGGAAGCCGATCATCAGCACCGCATTGAATACGACAACCAAGATCGCAGCCCCCAAAAGGCCGCCAAAGATTGAACCACGCCCGCCTGATAGGGCTACTCCACCCATCACCGCCGCGACAATCGAGTCTAGCTCGAATCCTCGGCCAACCCAATTGTCGACGATGCCAACGAAGCCAGAGTAGATCAGCCCTGCCAGTGCCGCGAGACCTCCCGAGATGACATAGCTTGCAATCGTAACACGGTCTGCTTTGATGCCGACCAAACGGGCCATCACAGGATTGCCACCAGTCAGATAGACGCGGCGACCATAGGTCGTTTTGTGCAGCAGGATCGAGAACACTGCGGCCAGCACGATCAGGATCATCAAGTTATAGGGAACACCGAAAAAGGTCTGCGAACCCAGAACGCGGTAGATTGGCGGCACGTTGCCCGAGGGCGCGCCTTGCGTATAGGCAAAGCGCAGTCCTTGCAGCAGTGTCATCGTCGCCAGAGTTGCGAGAAAGGGCGACACATTGCGCTTGGCAATCAAGAGACCGTTCACCAGACCTGTCGCCACTCCGATGGTTATTGCGACGATAAACACCGGAAACGCGTCACTGTTCTGACCGTTGAAACTGGTTGCCACTACTGCTGCCGTCGCCATCACCGAGGCGATCGATAGATCGAGGCCGCGGACCAAAATCACCAGCACCTGCCCGATCACCACAATCCCCAGAGGCGCAGCTTGTAACAACATATTAGATATGTTGTTCGCGGTCAGAAAAGCAGGCGAAATGATCGCCGTAACCACGATCAGAACGAGCAGAACCAGATGTATGCCATAACTGCGGGCTACGTCCATCAAACGGCTTTGCTGTTGCATCTGAGATTGCGCGGATTGTGTCATCACACCCTCTTCTTGTTTTCGACGTAGACAGATACGGCGATGATCACGATCAAGCCCTGAACGATCAGTTGGTAATGGGTCGACAAGCTCATGAAGTTCAGTAAGTTGTTCAAAAGCGAGACAAGGTAGACCCCCATCAACGTGCCGATCACACCTCCTCTGCCCCCGGTGAGCAGAGTGCCACCGACCACCACGGGCGTGATCGAGGTCAAGGTAAAGTTTTGCCCTGTATATGGCTGCCCAGCTCCAAGACGCGCTACCAGAAAGATTGCTGCCACCGAGGCCATAAGCCCGCAGAACCCATAAGCGAAAAACAGGACCTTTTTGCGCGGCAACCCCATCAATTGAGCACCCAAGGCATCATCTCCGGTTGCATAGATGTAGCGGCCCAGTGGCACCTTGCGCATGAAAAGCGCCGTCAGAAGGAATGCGGCAACGGTGAACACGGCCCCTATTGGTAAGCCGAGAATGCGGCCATAGGCCAATTCGTCAAAGCCTTTAGGCATCTTGCCGATTGGCGTTTGGGTGTAAAGCAGAGTGACCCCTTGGAGGATTGCCCCTGTGCCCAAGGTCACAATCAGCGGATGCACCCCTAAATAAATCGATGCTCCGGCGTTGATGAAACCAATAAGCATTCCAGCAACAAGGATAGTGACCAGTGCCACATACATCATCGTCGGATCACCAGCCGTGATGCCCGACAATAGCACCGAGGCAAGACTGACTATGGAGCCCACAGACAGGTCAATTCCGCCTGTGATTATGACCAGTGTCTGCCCCAGACTGACAAGCGCCAAGGGCGTCGACTGTTCAAGAATGTTACTGGCATTCGACGCGGTTCCGAACGTGTCCGAAACGAGTGCTCCAAAGAGCGCAAGGACGAAGATCAGGCTGATCACGGTCAGCAGACCACCGCGGCGCTTCGTCAGAAAAGTGAATGTGGATACGGCTGTGATCATACTCTGTCCCTCAAGACGCGCGTTTCTGGGTGGCGAGCTGGATGATCCGCTCCTCGTCTATCTCCTCGGGGCCAAGCTCTCCGGTGATGATGCCCTCGCGCATGACAAAAACCCGGTCAGCAAGGCCGATGACTTCGGGCATCTCCGAGCTGATCATCAGGACAGCCAGACCCTTGGCCGCCAGTTCGCGCATGATGCGGTAAATCTCCGCCTTTGCGCCGACATCGACCCCTCGGGTCGGTTCATCCATGATGATGACCTTGCGGGAGGTGCGCGCCCAACGGGCGACCAGCACCTTTTGCTGATTGCCGCCCGACATGGTCAAAACCGCGCCTTGCGGGCCTCGACAGGCAATTCTGTAGTATTCGATCTCTTGGTTCGCGATTTCACGCTCTTTTCTGTGGTTCAGCCAACAATACTTACTTACGCTATTTAAATTCGAGGCGCTGATGTTGGTGGCCACATCGGTCAGCATTGCCAGACCCTGCCCTTTCCGGTCCTCGGTCAGGAGGCCAATGCCCTTTTCGATCGCCAGCGCCGGTGTCATCTTGCGAAAGGTTTCGCCCCCGATGGTCATCTGACCGGATGACATCACAAGTCCCCCGAACAGCGCCATCGCCAATTCGGTGCGGCCGGCACCAACCATTCCACTTAGCGCTGTGATTTCACCAGCGCGCAGCTCGATGCTGGCTTTGTGGACCCGCCCCTTTACCGATATGTCAGTTGCCGAAAGTGCGACGGGACGCACCTCGCCCACCCGTGCCTTCGGTGGGAACAGTTCGCCCATGCCACGGCCAACCATGAGCGACACTAGCGTGTCGTGGTTCATCGCCGAAACGGTCTCTGTCGAGACGAACTGACCATCCTTAAAGACTGTGACCCTGTCGCAAAGGTCAAAGATTTCTTCCAAACGGTGCGAAATGTAGATGATTGCCACGCCATCGTCGCGCAGTGCGCGCAGGCGGCCGAATAACAGCCCCACCTCATGGCCTGCGATGACCGCCGTTGGCTCATCAAGGATTAGAAGCTTGACCTTGTGAACCAGCGCCTTAGCTATTTCCACCATCTGCTGATCAGCCACGCTCAACTCAGCAACCAGCGCATCAGGGTCGATCGTGACCCCCAACCGGTTCAAAAGGTCTGTGGCATCCTGACGGGTCTGCGTGTGATTGATGCCATTCAGAAATCCGCGCCGCTCATGCCCAAGAAAGATATTCTCGGCAACCGTCAGATTTGGAAACAGGACAAATTCCTGATAAATGACATGGATACCCGCTGCTTTTGCCGCTGCGGGCGAGGACCAATGGACGATCTCTCCGTCAAATTCGATACTGCCTTCGTCGGGTTGATGAACGCCCGCAATAATGCGGGTGAGGGTAGATTTCCCAGCGCCGTTTTCACCCACTAAGGCATGCACTTCGCCAGCCTTTACCTCAAGATGGACCTCAGAAAGCGCCTTAACGCCAGGGAAACTCTTTGAAACATTGGATATCGTCAGCATGTATTCCCCCCAGCATCGCCACGCGAAT
>JAHEML010000527.1 GCA_024643705.1 Caldilineaceae bacterium
CCCGGCCGGGATTCGCCCCAGACGTACCCCATCCAGATAGACATCCAATTTCCGCGTGACGCCAATCGACGCGCCAGTTCGATAGACGACCATTGTGGTCGTTGTAGCAGACATTGCCGATGGCAAGTGGAGACCCGTATCGTACTTCTCGCGCTGCTCCGCATCGCCCAGTACCCCATAGGCCTCATTCAGCAGGGGCATACGCTCCTTGGCCTCGTCTGAAGGATTTACATCCGGGTGATATTGGAGAGCCAGCTTGCGAAAAGCCGTGGTGATCTCTTTGGGCGTGGCATCTTTCGCCACGCCCAAAATCGCATAATAGTCTTGCTGCGGTCTACCCATCAGGTTCGCTACCCACACAGAACAATGAACGAAATAACGTAACTACCTACCCCCACCCAGCCTCCCCACACTGGGGAGGGTTAAGGTGGGCTTGCTTGGCAATCACGAAATAACAAAAACTAGCCGGTCGATTCTTCCCTCTCGGCCAGGGCAAGGCTGAGCCGATAGTCCCGGATAATCGGCGAGAAGAAATAGACAGCCACCGCGATCACCCCGGCACTGCCGCTGAGAAGAAGGGTGACAAGGCGAGGGCCGAACAGGTCTGCCCCAAAACCAGCCACCAACGCGCCAACGGGCATCAACCCTGCGCTCAAGCTAACAATGCCCGTCACCCGCCCACGCAGGGCATCGGGAATGGACAATTGCAGAAGCGTCTGGTTGGAGGTAAGAAAAATCATCTCGAAGAAACCGGCCAGTGCCAGACAAACCAGCGCCATCCACAGCCCGCTGCTCTGGGAAAAGCCCATCAGCGACAGACTAAGCAGCAGCAGCGCCCCCAATTGGATCACCCCCCGCCGATCCAGCCGCCCCAAAGATGTGGCGACAAAACCGCCGCCGATGCCCCCAATCCCCACCGCCGAAAGCAGCGCGCCCAAGGTGTCCGGCCCACCACCAAAGACATCTTTGGCATAAATCGGCGTTAACGCAGAGAAAGTGGGAATGATGAAAAGAGGCAGCACCCAGCCCATCAACAGAAAGGCCCGCGTGGTGGGTTCCTTTGCCACATAGCGCACCCCTTCCATCAGGCTACCCCTGGTCGAACCGGCTGTCAGGCTGGAACGTTCGGGCGGAAAGTGAAGTTGCAGCACAGTCACAGCCACCAGGGCATAGGCTCCGGCCTGAACAAAGAAGTTGCCTTCGGGTCCCAACCAAAGGATCAGAAAACCACCCAGCGCTGGACCAAGCGAACGCATGACCGCCCAGCCTGTTTGTACCAGTGCCACCGCGCTGGGCACAAAAGAGCGATGCACCAGGGTAAAAACGACGGTCTGGCGCAGAGGCATATCGATTGCCTGAGCCACACCGCCCAAAAACGAGAAGGCAAACAGGGGCCAGATCACGCCGGGATTGGCGTGAAGCACAAACCCAAAGATCAGGCTGATGGTAAAGAGCCAGCCATTTGTCGCCAGCATCAAACGCCTGCGGGCAAAGCGGTCGATCACTACACCGGCCAGCGCAGCCAGACCGATGGTTGCCAGGGATCGCACCAGGTTCAGGGTCCCCAGCATCGCGCCCGAGCCTGTGATCTCGTAGACCAGCCAACTCAGGGTGACCTGCTGAATCCACTGGCCGCTGTTGGAGAGTGTTGTACCGGCAAGAAACCAGGCAAAATTTCTTTGGCGCAGAACGGCAAAGTTACCTGGGGGCTGGGTTAGCACGGGTGCAGCCGCCAAATGGGGTGGAAGGGATGCCACGGGTCAAGACTCCTCCGCTAGGGGTGGACGGGTGCAGATCGTTCGCCGACGCGGCGCCGATTCGCTGAATTGGTTTAGGCCCGCTCATGTTACCACAGCCGACTCTCAATGCCACCTTGAAGGGGTGCATTTCACCTGACTCTCTGCCTCCCCACCCACTTGGCCGGTCTGCAAACTAAGCGCCTGTCTAGTGGCAGAAGAAGAAAAGGTAGCGTAGACTACATGGGGGTGACACGTCCGCCGCGGATCTCGTACGTCGCGTTTTGCGCATCATCTTTCACTTTTCGCGTTTCGGCCACCACCTTGTGGGGCGGCCACCTGACATACGACGCCAATTGCAATAACCATAGCAATAGAAGGAGATTACCACATGAACTTCGGAGTCCCACGGGAACAACGCTCCCGTGAATACCGGGTCGGGCTGACGCCTGCCGCGGTGGACGCGCTGGTGAAGGCAGGCCACGCTGTCTTTGTCGAGCGGGAGGCTGGCAGCGGAGCGGGCTTTGACGACGAAGCCTACCGGAGGGTAGGTGGGCAGATAGTCTACACAGCCAGCGAAGCATGGCGGCGGGCCGAGACTGTTGTCAAAGTGGCCCGGCCCACCACCGACGAATATGCTCATTTTCGTACAGGCCAGACATTGCTCGCCTTTCTGCAATTGGCGGTCGCTTCGGGTGATCTGCTGGAAGCTTTCCAAGAGCGAGAAATCACAGCCATCGGCTACGATACCATCCAGGCCGACGAGGGCCATCTGCCGGTGCTGCACCCCACCAGCGAGGTGGCTGGACGCATGGCCCCCATCATCGCTGGGCAAATGTTGCAGAGCGCAGGCGGCGGACGGGGTATTCTGCTCAGTGGCATCCCTGGGGTGGCCCCCGCCACAGTTGTTATTATTGGCGCGGGGACAGTGGGGCGCAACGCTGCACGTGCTTTTTATGGTCTGGGCGCGGAAATTACAGTGCTGGACAAAGCGCTGCACGCGCTCCAAGCTGTGGACAACACCTTCCAAGGGCGGGTCGCCACGCTGGTGGCAACCCCATACAACATTGCCAAAGCAGTCGCATTTGCAGATGTTCTCGTCGGGGCCAGTTCGGTGGCTGGGGAACGGGCACCGATTCTGGTGACACGGGAGATGGTGAAAACCATGCGCCCGCGCACAGCCATCATCGACTTTGCCATCGACAGCGGCGGCTGCGTGGAGACGAGCCGCCCAACTAATCATGTCAACCCCACCTTCGTAGACGAAGATGTGATCCACTATTGCGTACCCAATGTGCCCGCGTTGGTTGGGCGCACAGCCAGCTATGCGCTCTCGAACGCTGTGTTGCCCTATCTGCTGCGCATGGGGGAACACGGACTGGACGGCGCGCTGGAAAGTTGCGCCGAGTTGCAGCGCGGGGTCAACACCCGTGGCGGCCTGCTGGTTCATCCCGCGATTGCTGCAGCCCTGGGCAATAACCTAACCGCTGAATTGGGGGCTGAATAATGCGATGGCCTGATGTTTTTCGCGAAAAGATGACCGATGCCTCCAACGCAGTGGAAAGCGTGCAATCGGGTAATCGGGTCTATTTGGGCGGGGGGGCTGGCGTGCCCCAAACCCTGGTGGATGCCCTGGTGAACCGCGCGCCAGAGTTGCGGGGCGTGGAGTTGGTTCATATGCTCCACTTCGGCAATGCACCCTATGTTCAGCCGGAATACGCCGAGAGTTTTCGGCACAATGCGGTCTTTATCGGCCACAATGTGCGCAAGGCAGTACAGGCTGGTTTGGCTGATTTCACGCCAGTTTTCCTCAGCGAGATTCCCCGCCTCTTCCAGCGCAATGTGCTACCTCTGGATTATGCCTTTATCCAGGTTTCGCCGCCGGATGAGCATGGTTTCTGCTCGTTTGGGGTCGAAGTGGGCTGCACAAAACCAGCGGCAGAAGCGGCAAAGGTTGTGATCGCCGAGGTCAACAACCATATGCCCCGCAGCCTGGGCGACAGCTTTATCCACGTGCGGGACATCGATGTCTTTGTCC
>JAHEML010000528.1 GCA_024643705.1 Caldilineaceae bacterium
ACTATTGAGATCATCGCTATTTCTCACGTTTTACGAATCACCTTTCCCAGACCACTGATCCAGTGGCCGACACCAACGGCAAGCGTTCATCAATTTTTAACAAGGTGGCATTTATGGCCCATGCATTTGCAATGATTATGGCAGGCGGCGAGAGCGAAGATTTGAGCGTACTCACAGAAATTCGCTCCGAGCCATCTGTTCCCTTTGGGGGCAAATTTCGCCTGGTCGACTTTTCTCTGAGCAACTGTGTCAACAGCGAAATTTCCAGTGTGGCTGTTCTCACCCAATACCGGCCCCGCAGCCTGAACGACCACATCGGCATCGGTAAACCCTGGGACCTGGATCGAGCCAGCGGCGGCGTGCGTCTGCTCCAACCCTATCAGGGTGGCCCCTATGGCGACTGGCAACGAGGCTCTGCCGACGCTGTTCGTCGCAACTTGGACTACGTAGCCCAGCAAAGCGAAGAACATGTACTCATTCTTTCGGGCCGCCACGTATCGGTGATGGACTATCGGCCTCTCATTCAACACCACCACCAGACCGGCGCGCATGTGACCGTGGCCGTACGCCGGGTGAATCTCCACGAAACCCACCGTTTTGGGATCGTCTCCACCACCGGCGACGGACGCATCGTCGAATTTCAGGAGAAGCCCCGGCGATCACCCCGCAATTTGGCCTCGATGGGTATTTACGTATTCCGCCGCGACTTTTTGATCGAATTGCTGGCTGGCAGCAGCCACGTCGATTTTGGCAACCATGTGTTGCCCGCATTGCTCCACGAAAACAGGCATATTCAGGCGTACACATTTCCTGGTTATTGGGCCGACATCAGCACGGTGCAATCCTACTGGGAAGCCAATATGAGCCTGATGGCCGAAGAACCCGCACTGGACCTCTACGATCCTCAATGGGTGATCCACACCCGCAGCCAGGAGCGCGCCCCGGTCAAACTAGGGCCACAGGCCGATGTGGATGGAACACTGCTTTCAAATGGGTGCCAGATCGACGGGGTTGTGGAGCGGAGCGTTCTATCGCCGGGGGTGCGGGTGGCCGAAGGCGCCATCGTGCGCGACAGCATTATCCTCAACGATACAGTCATTGGGCCGGGTGCAGTGGTGGATCGCTGTATTATCGACAAAGAGGTGGTGATCGACGATGGCGCGCTTGTGGGTCACGGCGACAACAACAAGCCCAATGCCCTGCTGCCAGAGCGTCTGAACACGGGTATCACCCTGATCGGCAAAGGCAGCCGTATCCCATCTGGGATCACCATCGGCCGCAACGTGGTGATTCACCCCTTTAGCGGTGACGATGCCTTTGGCAAACGCAAAAGCGTGCGCAGTGGCGGCGATGTAGGCAAGGATTTGCGCTAATCGCCGCCACCACGCGCCGCAAAGCCACGCGCGGCAAAGCATAGCTACCCGCGTTCAATCGACAGGTCAACCACCCGCCTTCTTGGGTTTGTAGCCCAGTTCTGTCAGAATTTGGACGATCTTGTCCCGATGATCGCCCTGGATTTCCAACACCCCATCTTTGAGTGCGCCACCCGTGCCCAGTGCGTTTTTCAGATGTTTGAGCAACGCCTCTTTACCAACCGCCGGACTCATCACACCCTCCAGGGTCGAGACGGTTTTCCCCCGACGCCCCTTCCGCTCCAAACGGACATAGACTGGCTGGTTGCCCTGGATAGCAAATGGGGCTGCTGGGTTGCGGGGCATCTCGATGGGCGGCTTCTCCACCTCTGGCTCTGGGTCGGTCGAATAAGCCAGTCTTCGATTATTTTTCATCTTGTCTATCCCTTCGTATTTCATCCAATCCGTTTCATCCAATCCGATGGAAGCAGAACCCAACGCAAGCATCTGCCCATTCCACACCCTATTCTTGCTGAACCTATCGGGATCAGCCAAATTTCTTCAGGAGGTACCATGCGTCACACGATTTCCGGTGAAATTGCCCAATCAGCCCGCCTGGAATTCGAGCCGGGCGAGTTTGCCTGGTGCAGCAAAGGCGGTCTGATGGCCTACTCGCCCGGCCTGCAATGGAACCTGCGCATCCCTGGCGGCATGGGTGGGGCCGTGCGGCGCTCTCTGTCGGGCGAAGGCGTCGCCCTTACCTATCTGCAAACCGATCAACCAGACCAACATGCGCTTTTGGCAGCCAACGCCCCTGGACATCTGGAGGTGTGGGACTTGGAAAACGATGGCCCTGTCACGACCACCCGCGGCTCCTTTCTGTGCGCCTGGGGCAGCGATCTGGACATCACGGTGACGGTTGCCCGGCGCGCGGGCGCGGCGATCTTTGGTGGGGCAGGCCTCTTCTTGCAGACTATCTCCGGCAAAGGCACGGTGCTTGTCCATGCCAGCGGCGACTTTTCCGAGCATCGCCTGGACGCGGGCGAGCAGATGCTTGTGAGCACAGGCAACTTGGCCGCTTTTTCATCCCAAGTAGACTACGACATCCAGGGCGTGGGCGGCTGCCGCAAAATTCTCTTCAGCGGCGAGGGCCTCTTTATGACACGTCTCGCTGGCCCAGGGCGAGTCCTATTGCAGACCCTCAAACGGCAGTTTGGCACAGCCGCAACAGCCAATTCTGGCTAAAAAAGCCGAAAGACAGAAAGGACGCGAATGCACGCGGATAGACGCCGAGCCAGAAGAAAAATCTGCGTTTGTCCGCGTCAATCAGCGTCTAAAATCTACATTCGATTTACGTTCTGCAAACTCAAAAGGAGCCTCCCATGTCTATTCCCGTCGGTCTGAATATCTGGTCTCGCCTGGTGGACCAGACCTTCCCTTATGTCGATCAGGTGATCAGCCCCTTCGATTCCATCTGGATGCCCGATCACGTCCAATATACCAACAACGACGTGGCCGAAGGCTGGACGCTATCCACTTGGGCGCTGGCCCGCTACCCCGACAAATTGGTAGGCCACGCGGTTCTATGCAACAGCTTTCGCAACCCGGCCCATCTGGCAAAAATGGCCGCCACTGCCCAGGCCCTTTCCAAAGGGCGGCTCTTTGTGGGCATTGGCGCAGGCTGGAATGAGGAAGAATACAATGCCTATGGGTGGCCCTTCCCCTCGCCCCGGGTTCGCATTGAGCAGTTGGCCGAGTCGATTCAAATCCTGCGGGCCATGTGGAGCGGACAGCCGGCCAGCTTCCAGGGGAAACACTATCGCATCGACGGGGCCTATTGCGAACCCCGGCCCGATCCCCTGCCGCCCATCGCCGTGGGTGGCGCGGGTGAGAAGTATCTGCTACGGGTGGTGGCCGAGCACGCGGATTGGTGGAACTACATCTACGCCGACCGGGAAAGCTACGCCCATAAACAGGCCGTATTGCAGGAACACTGCAAAGCCGTGGGCAGAGATTACGGCGAAATTGTGCAGATTCCCCATGTGGGTGTACTGGTTGCGGAAAGTGAACGGGCGCTGCAAAAAATGAAAGATCGGCCTGACATGCGTCCCCCAGGGGATAATACGATTGTTGGTACACCGGAGCAGGTGACAGAAAAATTGTTGGAAGCCATCGCACAGGGTGGCCACCAGATTGTTGTCAACCTGTTGGATGCGCCCCGACCCGAAGGCACCTGGCTCTTCGCCGCAGCGGTGATGCCCTATTTGGGGTAAATAGAGCAGATAAAATTGCATAAGGATACAGGGGCAGAGCCGCAAAGGAGAGATTGATCTTTTGCGGCTCTGCCCCTTTACCTTTGCGTTGGAAATCAGTATTTTAGATTGTCATCGAAGATCACGAAATATCGATTTCTCCATCCA
>JAHEML010000529.1 GCA_024643705.1 Caldilineaceae bacterium
ACACGGATCACGCCACCGACTGGAGTGGGGATGTGGCTGACCTGGCCTGGGGGCGACAGGTCTTCTTCCCCGGTTGGCGGGTGTGGCGCGCCGATTGGCAACCACAACGGCAGCCCACGCCAGCCACAGGGACCCTCACCCTCGCTATCGGGCCGGATGGACTCTACGAACCGATGGCTGCCTTTTTTCAAAGCGCACAGCACAGCCTGGATCTATCGCTCTATACTTTTGAACACCCCCTGTTGGCCCAGGAGATTGTCGCGGCGATTCAACGGGGTGTGGCTGTACGGTTGCTTTTGGAAGGTGGGCCAACCGGCGGCATCAGCGATGTGCAACGTTGGTGTGTGGCCCAGATCGTCGCTGCCGGGGGGCAGGTTCTCTTTCTGGACAGTCGTGACGATGCCCCCAACGGCTTGCGCCCTCGCTACCGTTTTCTCCACACCAAATATGGCATCGCCGATGGGGTGCGCTCCTTTGTCGGCACAGAGAATCTGACTCTGGATTCCATGCCTTTGCCCGCTGGCGATAGTGTGCCGCCGGGACGCCGTGGGGCCTATCTTTTTGCCGATGCAAGCGAAGTGAGCAGCGCCTTGGCCGGGATTTTTGCCCACGATTGGCAGCCAGAGACGTTCTGGGATCTGCGTCCCTTCGATTTGGCGGAAGATGGCCCACCCCAGGGCTACGCACCGTCAGACCCACCCCCCGAAACCCTTTTGCCTGCGCCATTTCGACAGACGGTGACGTACACGGGGGATTTCACCTTTCACCTGCTGGCCGCGCCGGACGATTCTACCCGCCCGGACAATCCGCTCGCTGGTTTGATCGAACAGGCGCAGAGCGGTGACGAAATCCGCTGGGTGCAGTTGTACGAGCACAAGTATTGGGGCGAAACCTTAAGCAATCCTGTGGCAGATCCCAACCCTCGGCTGGCCGGTCTGATTAGGGCCGCACAACGGGGTGCTGCCGTGCGGGTTCTGCTGGACAGCTACTTCGACGAACCCAACGATGATCGCAGCAACCGGGCCACTGCCGAGTATCTGGGGCTGGTGGCCCAGGCCAACGGGTTGGACATCCAGGCGGCGACGGGCAACCCTGCTGGCGCGGGTATCCATGCCAAAATGGCTGCCCTGGCTATTGGCAATGAACGTTGGCTGCTGGTGGGGAGCCTCAATGGGGGCGAAGTCAGCCACAAGATCAACCGAGAGGTGAGCCTGCTGGTGGATGCCCCCGCGCTGTATGATCGGCTGGTTGACCTGTTTGCCTCTGATTGGCTGAAGAACCAACAGCCCTGAATGCCGTTTGTTTCCGTTTCGATTTTCAAACAGCGACGATTATCCGTGCCCTCTGCTTTGACCCTACCTTTCGCCCAGTGTTAGAATGACGCAGTTATGCGCATCCTCACCATTAGCGACAAAATTGTTCCCTCTCTCTACAGCGCCGGCATCCGCAGCCAGGTCGGCGATGTTGATCTGATCCTCAGTTGCGGCGACCTTCCTTACTATTACGTAGACTTCGTTGTGAGCATGTTGAACAAGCCCGCCTATTTTGTCTATGGCAATCACGCCAATGTGGCCGAATATTGGGCCAACAACACAGTTGTGAGTGCCCCAGGTGGGGCTATCAACTTGCATGGGCGCACCTATTGCGAGCAGGGGTTGCTTCTGGCAGGGCTGGAGGGGTCGATCCGCTACAACAGCGCATCCTTTCAATATACAGAGAGGGAGATGTGGGGCAACGTGGCCCGGATGATCCCCGGTCTGCTCTACAACCGGCTGCGTTATGGCCGCTGGTTGGATGTGCTGGTGGCCCATTCTCCCCCCAGGGGCATCCACGACGAGGCAGACCGCGCGCATACCGGGTTCAAGTCGTTCTTGGCCTTCATGCGCTATTTCCGCCCCCGCTATCTTTTGCACGGTCACATTCATATCTACCGCAACGACACGATCTCTTGGACAAAATACGAAGAGACAGATGTTGTTAATGTCTATCCTTATCGGATATTGGAGATCGATCCTTGAAATATCATTTGATTACAATGGGCTGCCCCAAAAATAAAGTGGACAGCGATGGCATGGAAATGTTGTTGCAACAGGCCGACCTGCGTGCCACGACCAACGCGGCCAGGGCCGATGTGCTGATTGTCAACACCTGTGGCTTTTTGGAAGCCGCCAAAGAAGAATCCATTGGGGTGTTGCAGGAGTTGGCAGGGCTGAAGAAGCGGGGGCAGATGCTCATCGCCGCGGGCTGCCTGGCCCAGCGCAACGGCGACGAGGTACTCGCCAGAGTCCCCGGTGTGGATGGGCTGCTGGGCACACGCCGCTGGATGGATGTGATGGAGTTGGTCCAGGGTATTCGGGGCAACAGTGGCAGTAAACGTCGCAAACTGCAACAGTACAGCCTGTTGGGCGATCCGGATGTGAATTTTGAGAGCGCGGTTCCCCGCCCACCGGTGGCTGCGGGCAGTGCCTATTTGAAAATCTCTGACGGCTGCAACGCGCCCTGCGCCTTCTGCACCATTCCCAGCTTTAAGGGCAAACTGCGCAGCCGCCCCTTGGAAGCCATCGTGGACGAGGCCAACGCACTGGTGACGGCTGGTGCAAAGGAGTTGGTGCTGGTGGCCCAAGATAGCACCGACTATGGGCGGGATTGGGGCGAACCCAACAGCCTGCCCCGGCTGCTCAGTGCCATCTGCAACCGCACCAGCAGCGATCTACGCTGGGTACGCCTGATGTACGCCTACCCCGGCCATGTGACCGATGAACTGGTGGAGGTGATGGCAACCCAAGCCAAGATCGTCCCCTATTTGGACATGCCCCTTCAGCATGGCGATCCCCGCACCCTGCGGCGGATGCGCCGACCCAGCCGCCTGGAGATGGTCTACGACCACATGGCAAAGCTACGGGCCGCCATGCCCGACATTGCCCTGCGCACCACCTTTATTGTGGGCTATCCCGGCGAGACAGAGGAAGAGTTCCAGGGCCTGCTCGACTTTGCCAAAGCTATCGAATTCGACAAAGTGGGCGCGTTCACCTTCAGCCCAGAGCCGAGTACCCCTTCGGCTTTGCTGCCTGATCAGGTGGCCGAAGAGGTGAAACAGGAGCGCTATGGGCGTTTGATGGAAGCCCAGCAGCCCATCAGCCTGCGCAAAAATCAGGCACTGGTGGGACGCATGTTGGAGATTCTGGTGGAAGGTGAGGGGGAGATCGAGGGCAGCGGCGACCCCCTGCTGCTGGGGCGTAGCTATCGAGATGCGCCCGAAGTGGACGGATTGGTGCTGGTTCCCGGCGTTTCGGGCGCGCCCATCGGCTCGATGATGGAAGTGCATATCAACGGGGCTATGGAGTACGATCTGGTAGGCGAGCCTCTGCTGGCAGAGACCTTTGTGAGTAAGAGGGGATTGGGGATTGGGGATTGGAGTTGAGGGAATGAGTCGATATCCCAATTCTGTGATTTCTTATCTCCGGTTGCTATTCTACCAAAACCAGCCGCGGCGGCGCTGACGTTGAAGCTCGACCCAGTGGGCTACCTGTTGTTGCAGCGCACCCAGTGTGCCTTCCAGGGCGCGCAGGCGACTTTCCAGCCGCTCTTTGCGGGTCTCTTCCCGGCGTTGATATTCGGCCATTGCCCGTTCGATCTCCAGCATCCGCTCCCGCAATTTGCGGTTCTCTTCCTTCAGGCTGAAGTTGTCTTGCACGACGACCCCCAGCAGATCCCGGATCGACGTTTGGCTGTTGAGGATGGCTTTTT
>JAHEML010000530.1 GCA_024643705.1 Caldilineaceae bacterium
AGAATGTCCATGCAACCAGAACAATAATCGATGCAATCCCGATCTGGTTCAATTTGACCCAACGATGGTGGAAAAAAACCGATGAATCCAACGAAGCAGTCAGCTTCTCGGCGCCAAACGCCTGTGCTACAATGTGGCCGTAGATACGGCGCAACACCTGCCCACCGGTAGAGGCGGCTCGCTTCTGGGCTTCCCGTCGAGAACGGCTGTATGTGCCAATGAGCGTTGCAATCAGCCTGAGAATATAGGATAGACTGAAGGTTTGGAGCAGATGGTTGAGAATGAAACGATAGAAAATACCGCGCTTGCCAACATTCACGGTACGATACCCCACACGGTCTGTTTTGACATTTTTTCACTTTTCCCGCCTATGTTTGCGGGGCCTTTCTCCGAGAGTATTTTGAAACGCGCTCTGGAGAACCACTTGATTCAGATACAACTCCACGATATCCGAGCTTTTACAACTGATCGCCATCATGTCTGCGACGGCACACCCTATGGGGGTGGCGGTGGAATGGTGATGAAGCCAGAACCGATTGTACGTGCAGTGGAGACTGTTCTTTCGCATCCGCCCGGCTGGGTGCTAGGGCCAGAAACAGGTGGCGCTGACCTCCCGGTTTGGCACCCAGAGATGTCTGGGACGTTGCCGACAGATGTCCCCGTCATTTTATTGACACCCCAAGGCCGCCGTTTCGACCAATCTGTCGCTCTCGAACTAAGCAAGAACAATCGTATTGCCTTGATTTGTGGGCGCTATGAAGGTGTCGACGAACGGGTTCGCAGCCAGCTTGTCACCGACGAAATCAGCATCGGCGACTTTGTCATCAGCGGGGGCGAGTTGGCCGCCATGGTGATTGTCGATGCGGTGACTCGTCTGCTGCCCGGTGCGTTGGGCGATGCCCTGGGCGCACATCAAGACAGCCACTCTGCCGGAACCGACGGTCTGCTGGAAGGCCCCCACTACACCCGACCCCATTTTTTTCGGGGCGAAAATGTGCCCGATGTTCTGCTCAGCGGACACCACGCCCACGTGGAACGTTGGCGGCGGGAACAATCCCTGCTGCGTACCCTGGAACGACGCCCAGACTTGTTGATCGCGGCCCAGGATAAGCTGGACGAGCAGGATCGACTCTTTCTTGCCAAGCACGGCTGGGCGACAGCCTCATCCTACACGTAGCAAAACAGCGCTATTGTAGCACCCTTCTGGGATGGCTACAAAACCATTCGTACCCTCTTGGTATTATTCCCCCCGTTGTTGCCCGCTTGCCCATTCCCGTACAGGCCGCTGTGCGAGGGCGCATCTTCCAACTTGTCAATCAGTTCAAACACGATAGGCTTGCACATCTGCTAAGTCTGACTGTTAATATGTCCAAACACAGAAAAGAAGCGGGAGATTGAGCCCATGACCCAATCTCCCGCTTCCGTCACTCCAAAGCCAAAAAACAGTCAACGGAATAGACAGGTTGCTTAGGCAAGGGATTCCTTGTCCAAGACTTCCTGGACCAGTTCATGAACCAATGCAACACCCTCGTCAAAGCCGACAGCATCTGTCCAGATAGCCTGGAGGTTGTTGTTCATCGTATCGACAAATTCTGTGGTGCGGGCGTTGGCTGGGCGATGCCATTTGCGCGGGCCATCGGGATAGAGTTCTTGGTGGGTCTGGAAGATGGGATGGATTGCGTTCAATTCCTCGCTTTCCCATACATCCTTGCGGCCACCAGGGCTGCCTGCGCCAAAGAGGACATGCTGAATGCCATCTTCCTTGGTGGCATAGAAGGTCAGCACATCAAAGGCATCGGATGGGTGTTTTGAGTTGCCGGTGACACAGAATGCCGCTGCTGACACCTGGGAACCGCGCGTACCATCTGGACCAATCGGGCTGACGATCGCATCCCACTCGAAGGGTAGCTCACCAGCATTCGCCATGTTGTTATACTGTCCGACACGCCCTGTAGTAGTGTTGTAGATGGCAACTGTACCAGCCACGAAGTTCTCGTGAATCTGATCTCCGCAAAGGCAAGGGTCTACAGCATTCGTGTGTTGCAGATCGTAGAGGAAGCGCAAACCGGCAGCGGTCCCTTCCTGATCGAACATTGATTTGGTGCCTTCTTCATTGATGGCATCGCCACCGAAGGTACGCAAGTAGGAGGGGATATGCTCTTGGCCTGTGCCACTAGCTCGCATACCCCAGACTTCCGGCGCAGCGGTGGTGGCTTTAGCTACTGCCAGCAGATCATCCACTGTCCAACTCGAATCGGGAACGGCCATGCCAGATTCGGCGATAAGGGTCTTGTTGATGTAGTAAGCAGTTGTGCCGTAGTGGCCGTGGTTGGGGATGGCATGTAGCTGACCATTGAGCGAGACAGCCGCGAGTAAGGATTCCCAGAAGGGGGAAAGATCGTAATCCTTGGCTGCGACAATATCATCAAGAGGGATCATCACACCTTTGGCTTTGTGCTCTGGCGGATTGTTCAGATAAGTCCAGACCACATCACCCACTGTTCCAGACGCGGCAAGGGCATAGACTTTCGTATACATTTCCGCGCCATCCAACTCATCGATTGTCAGTTTCAAACCTGGATGCTGCTCTTCGAAGAGAGGTACTCGGCTCTTGTGCCAATCGGCGTGGCTGCCCAAGCGGGAATGGAAAAGCAATTCGATCATCTCTTGGGCCGGGGCTTCGCCTCCGGAAGCGGCCGGTTCGGCCCCGCCACTGGCGGCAGGAGGCGCAGCGGGTGCTGCACATGCAGCCAGGGCAAGGGATCCCATCAATGTCAAGGAACCAGACAAAAACTGACGACGACTCAAATTTCTTCGGGACATCTCACTTCCTCCTTGTGTAAAACGGAACAAAATGGGTGGGGAGAGTAGGCACGAAAAGGGAATGGCTCTATCCTTTAATACCGGACATCACAATTCCCTGAACAAGATAGCGCTGAGCCAAGAAAAACATCAAAATGATAGGTAGGGTCATCATCACACTGGCAGCCATCAGTAGATGATATTTCGGCTCTGTGTCGTCGGTGACAACGGCTACAGATTGAAAATAACGGATACCAACCGCCAGAGTGTACTTTGTTTTGGTGTTAAGAAAAATAAAGGGGTGTAAAAAGGAATTCCACTCGCCCATAAAGGTCAACACCGCAGCGGTGGCTGTGACTGGGACAGAAAGAGGCATAAGAATCTGCCAGAAAATACGCATGTATCCTGCGCCATCGATGCGGGCAGCTTCGTCCAAATCTACGGGAATGCTCATAAAAAACTGACGCATGAGGAAGATCAAAAAGGCACCGCCACCAAAGAATGAGGGAACTATCAGCGGTTTGTAGGAATCCATCCACCCAATCTTAGCAAAGAGCAGATAGAGGGGGATGAGTGTTACCTCCACCGGCAGCATCATGGTGCTGAGGGTGATCATAAAGAGAATGTTGCGCCCTGGATAGCGAAACCGAGCAAACGAATAGCCAACCAATGCAGCGGTCAACACTGCGCCAAAGGTGGCAACCGACGCAACCAGAACCGAGTTCCATGTCCAGGTGGACCAAGAGACGATCTCAAAGACTTGGGGATAGTTTTGGAACTGAGGTGACTCTGGAAGCCAGGTAGGTGGAAAGCGAAACAGCTCCGAGCTTTTCTTGAGGGAGGAGAGGAGTGTCCATACAAAGGGAAACATAAAGACTGCAGAACTGAAAATTGCGATGAGATAGAGAAAGCCGCGCCCAATATTCCGCCGCATTGTC
>JAHEML010000531.1 GCA_024643705.1 Caldilineaceae bacterium
GATGGGTACCAAACGATGTGTCTACCTGATAGCCGTGGCCGGAAAAGTAGACGATCACCGTCGAATCAGCCTGTGCCGTCTGGGCCAGCTTGTCCAGCCCGCCTAGGACATCGGTTCGGGTCGCCTTCTCGCCGGTGAGCAACTGCACCTGCCCCTGTGGGTAGGCGCACCGTTCCTCGTCGGTGAGGATGTTGAACATTTCCTGCGCGTCGTCGACAGTGTTGGGTAGGTCGCCGCCTACGCCGATCAGCAATGCGTGTCCTTGGGTGAATGAGGCCATCATTTCCTCCTCTTGTGCCCATCGATCTGCGTGGGCACTTCCTTTGGACGCTCTGCGTCCGTTGCTGTGGTGGGTCGATGTTATTGGAGACGCGGAGCGTCCGGGGGAGCACCCACGCAGGAGCGTGGGCACGAGTCTATATCTTTCCGGTAAGGTGTGTTTCATTATAGGCTTAAAAATTGTCTGAATCAAGCACGGTTTGTAAAAACGTGTTTGATCCAGACTGTCCGGTCTGCAGCGAGAATTCCCTGCCCACATATTCGGCCCATCCCCGCGCCGATGGTAAAATATCTGTTCGGACGTGTTCCATACGAGCAACGGAGAACCCAGCCATGACCCTCACCGCCCCGGCATCTTCTGTCAAACCCGCCAGGAATGGCACGGCCCACACACCCCCCGTGCCTGCCCCCTCCCGTTCGGACAAGCTCTTTTCCCGTGATGCGATGACCTTTGACGATGTACTCCTTGTGCCCGGCTACACCGAGGTGTTGCCCGCGCAGGTGGACATTTGTATGCAGTTGCACCCCAAATTGAAGCTGAATATCCCCGTGGTCAGCGCGGCCATGGACACTGTGACCGAAGCCGAATTGGCAATTGCTTTGGCTCGCCAGGGTGGGCTGGGTATTATCCACCGCAATCTGACCCCAGAGCAGCAGGCAGAAGAGGTGGACAAGGTCAAACGCAGCGAGAGCGGGATGATCGTAGACCCCATTACCCTGCGCCCCTACAACAGCCTGCAAGAGGCAGAAAATGTGATGAGTCGCTACCGCATCAGCGGTGTGCCGATTATTGATGAGGAGAACCGGCTGGTAGGCATCCTCACCAACCGGGACGTGCGTTTTGCCACCGACTACAGCCGCCCTATCGCTGATTACATGGTCACCGAAGGACTGGTTACGGCCAAAATTGGCACGACCCTGGAGGAGGCCAAAGAGACCCTGCACCGCTATCGCATTGAAAAGCTGCCTCTGGTGGACGCTGACGGCCATCTCAAAGGGCTGATTACCTACAAGGACATCCTGAAACGCACGGATTATCCCCACTCGGCCAAAGACGAGCGGGGGCGGCTGCTGGTGGCAGGAGCCATCGGTGTGGGCGAGAATGGACTGGTACGGGCACGGGCGTTGGTCAATGCCGGGGCCGATGCGGTCGCCATCGACACCGCCCATGGTTACAGCAAGGGGGTGATCGACACCATCCGGGCTGTGCGGGCCGAGTTCCCCGATCTGCCTATATTGGCGGGCAATGTGGTCACCGCCGACGCTGTGCAGGCACTGGCCGAGGCGGGTGCAAATGTTGTCAAAGTGGGGGTGGGGGCTGGCTCTATCTGCACCACCCGCATCGTTGCTGGCGCGGGTATGCCTCAGTTGACCGCCGTGGCCGAGTGTGCCGAGGCAGGACACGCGTTGGGTGTTCCCGTCATTGCCGACGGGGGCATCCGCTATAGTGGCGACATTACCAAAGCCATCGCTTGTGGCGCGTCGGCGGTGATGCTGGGCAGCCTGCTGGCTGGGCTTCACGAATCGCCGGGCGAGATTGTTATCAGAGAAGGCCGCTCCTTCAAAGAATACCGTGGCATGGGCAGCCAAGGGGCCATGCGTGGGCGGGCCAACGATCGCTATCAGAGCGCCCAGAGCAATGGCGCATCACCCGACATTGGCGGCAAAACAGTGCCCGAAGGCATCGAAGGCCAAGTCCCTTACAAAGGGCTTCTCAAGGATTTTGCCTATCAATTGATGGGTGGTCTGCGCTCGGGAATGGGCTATGTGGGCGCGGCCAATATCGAAGAACTGTGGGAGAAAGCCCAGTTTGTGAAGATCAGCCCCGCGGGCTACCAGGAGAGCCACCCCCACAGTGTTGTCATCACCAAAGAAGCTCCGAACTATCAGGTTCGACCGACGAAATAGGAGAACAGAGATTTGAGATTGCGAGATTACGCATAGCATCTCTAATCTCAAATCTCTAATCTCTTGAACCGTATCTATCATCCCCGAAAATTCGAGGTTAAACGCCATGTCTGTCACCGCAGTTGTGGGCGCCCAATGGGGCGACGAAGGCAAAGGACGCATTATCGACTATCTGGCCCAGCAAGCCGATGTGGTCATCCGTTTTCAGGGTGGCGACAACGCAGGCCACACGGTGATCAACGAGTACGGCAAGCACGCACTGCATCTGATTCCCAGCGGTATTTTCAACCCGGATACCTGCAACATCATTGGAACTGGCTGTGTGGTCAACCCCCAGGCCCTGTTGGATGAAATGGCAACCCTGGAAGCTGCGGGGGTTAGCCTGGATAATTTGTGGATCAGTGCCCGCGCCCAACTCGTGTTGCCCTATCACCGCCAACTGGATGTGCTGGAAGAGGCAGCCAGGGGTAAGGATACCATTGGCACGACCAAACGGGGCATTGGCCCAGCTTATGCCGACAAGGCCGCCCGTTCTGGTCTGCGCCTGGGCGATCTGCTCCAACCAGAGTGGCTGGAAGGGCGGTTAGACAACGCTCTGACAACCATCAACCGCAAAATTGAGATTCTGGGCGGTGAGCCAGTGGACGGCCAGGAACTCTACGGGTTATTGATGGACTATCGGGACAAGTTGGCCGACCGAATTGTGGATACTGTCCCCATGACCAAAGCTGCCTTGCAGGCAGGTCAGTCGATCCTGCTGGAAGGGCAGTTGGGCGTGATGCGGGATTTGGACTGGGGCATCTACCCCTACGTGACCAGCAGCAACCCAACTGCTGCCTTTGCCCCGTCCGGTGCTGGTCTTCCGGCTCGGGCCATCACCGAGGTGATAGGTGTTGTCAAGGCATATAGCACTGCCGTGGGCGATGGCCCTTTCCCGGTGGAACTACACGACGCGGATGGCGAGAAGCTGCGCAGTGTGGGCAAAGAGTTTGGCGCGACCACAGGCCGCCCCCGGCGCTGCGGCTGGTTCGATGGGGTTGCCATCCGCTATGCCACCTGGCTGAACGGGATGACTGGCCTCGCCATTACAAAGCTAGATGTGCTGGACAGTTTTGAGACACTGAAAATCTGTACAGGCTATCGCCTACCCGACGGCTCTGTGGTCACCGACACCATGCCCGATACACCGGTGCTGAATCAGGTGACCCCCATCTACGAAGAATGGCCGGGATGGATGGAATCCACCGAGGATTGCCGTACCTGGAACGACCTCCCCAAGGCGGCCCGTGCTTATATCCACCGCCTGGCAGAGCTGGCCGATGTGCGGGTGGAGTATGTGTCGGTGGGGCCAGAGCGGGACCAGATGTTTGCTGTGTGATTGTTGGCCGCGGTTGGTCCCGTTTGCCCTTTGACAAAGCGCCGATTCTGCACTATCCTTGCCCATGTTTGATAGACTATCTATTCACATACCCCAGAGAAAGGAGGTTAGAACCAATGGCAGTCTCCCAACTTCAACAGATGTACACACCGTTTTCATCGACAGCGGTC
>JAHEML010000532.1 GCA_024643705.1 Caldilineaceae bacterium
CCAAGAAATGGCCGAAGAAACCGCGACAACCCAGGTCAGCCAATCCACCTGGCAACTTCTGCGGATGATCCTGGGCGGCCTGACCCTACTTTTTGGCGTCCTCTGGCTGCGCAGCCGCAACAAGGAAACCCATGCCTGAGCTTCCCGAAGTAGAGACATATGTGCGGGAACTCCGACCCCAGCTTGCAGGCAAACGGGTTGTATCGGCACAAGTGGGTTGGCCGCGCATCGTCGCCCAGCCCGATCCGGCCCAGTTTGTCGGGATGATTCGGGGGCGCCGTTTCGACGATTTTTTACGACGGGGCAAGTACATGATCTTTGGGCTGGACAACGGCCAATCATTGATCGTTCACCTGCGCATGACCGGCGAATTGCGTCTCCACCCTGCCCATGTCGAAGCAGATCAGCACACCCACATGCTCTTGGAACTAGACAGCGGCGAATGGTTACACTATCGAGACCCACGCAAATTTGGCCGTATCTGGCTCGTGGAAGACCCATCCACACTCTTGCACAAATTGGGGCCAGAGCCATTCGACCCCGACTTCACCCCGGCTGACTTGCACGAGCGGCTGGCCGGACGGAGCGCATCGATCAAGGCGCTGCTGCTCAACCAGGCGATTCTGGCTGGGGTGGGCAACATTTATGCCGACGAGTCGCTCTTTCTGGCGAAGATCGATCCCCGGCGGGCTGGTAGTAGCCTGTCGGATGAGGAGACCAGAGCATTGCATGTGGCCGTGCGCTCGGTGCTGCAAGCAGGCATCGACGGACGCGGCAGCAGCCTTCAGAACTATGCCCCACCCAGCGGTGCAAAAGGTTCATACCAGGATCAACATCAAGTTTTTCGCCGCACAGATCAACCATGCTATCGGTGCGGCACACCAATTCAACGGGTTATCCTGGCCCAGCGTAGCACCCATTTCTGCCCCACATGCCAGGAATAGGTAGAACCCCATTGCCCCGAAAGCTGCCCAGATTTGACTCTCTCTTCTCGCTTCTGCTATACTTTTCCCGGTGTGCGTAGCCATCGAAGTGCTGATCGGCAAAATATCGGCACAAGTTTTCTCAATGAGATCGGTGGATATAATATTGGTGGCGCAGGTAGGTAGGGGAAAGTTCTGGGGCTGTAGCTCAGTTGGGAGAGCGCTACAATCGCACTGTAGAGGTCAAGGGTTCGAGTCCCTTCAGCTCCACCAGACCTGATGAATGATTGAGCCGGAGAAAAAGCAGCACAAATTTGACAAAATCCTGGATGTAACTATACTTCTTCTGTTGTTTGCACGCAGGTTCTGTTGTTTACACCCAACCATTTTGCCAACATGAATTGCCTGGGGCTATAGCTCAGCTGGGAGAGCGCTACAATGGCATTGTAGAGGTCAAGGGTTCGAATCCCTTTAGCTCCACACAAGCCGGTCCATTTGGATCGGCTTTTTTTTACCCTGCTTCCTCTGTTCACCGCACATAACAGAGCCGTGTTTGCAGCAAAAGCCCCTTGCCGTTATCATTCAGCAGTCACTCCTAAACAGTTTAGGCATTCGCCCCCACTTTCAGGTCACATTCTGCCAAACCGGCTCGGAAAGGAACCCCGTGTGAGCACACGAACCCGACGCCCCGTAGATGAACTACGCCCATGCAACTTTGAACTGGACTACCTGATCAACCCTGCCGGATCGGTTTTGATCAGCATGGGCAACACAAAAGTACTCTGCACCGCTTCAATCGACGAAACGCTTCCCCGCTGGTTACATCGCTCCTCGGCTCGTCATGGATGGGTCACAGCGGAATATGCTATGCTCCCAGGCAGCACAAGCCAACGCACCCAAAGGGAAGGAATGCGACCCAAAGGCCGTACCCAGGAGATCACCCGGCTGATTGGGCGCAGCCTGCGCTCGGCAGTAGACCTTGAACTGTTGGGGCAGCGCCAAATTATTGTGGATTGCGACGTACTCCAGGCTGATGGCGGCACGCGCACTGCATCGGTGACCGGTGGTTTTGTGGCCCTGGCCCTGGCGATTCATCAGCTACAAAAAAAAGGAACCGTGCCCAAAGGCACTCTCAAACGTGCCGTGGCTGCTGTCAGCGTGGGTATTGTAGATGGCAAAGCAGTGCTGGATTTGGACTATGCTCTAGACAGCAACGCAGACGTAGACCTGAATGTGGTGATGACCAATAGCGGTGAATTTGTCGAAATGCAAGGGACAGCAGAAGGCGCTCCCTTTGGCCGCGGCGCGCTGAATGCCATGTTACTTTTGGCCGAAATGGGCATCAATCAACTATTTATCAAACAACAGGACGCTTTTCTCTCCAAAGAGATTCCGTGGCCGAGCCTTGAATAAGCCGAACAGCACGAGTTGACACCACAAAACAGTAGCGCAAAACAACACCGCAACACAATATCATGAAATAAAACTGGGTAGTTTCACCGATCTATTTTCTGGCTGGAGGAATTAGGTGTGAGCAAAAAGAAGCGTGTCACCCTACGCGATGTAGCGCGCGAAGCTGGTGTATCACCCACTGCCGTCTCCTTTGCCTACAATGCCCCTCATCAATTAAGCCAAATCACCCGAGAACGTATCCTGGAAACAGCCGACGAACTTGGTTACCAGCCCCATCCTGTCGCCCGTACCCTGGCCACTGGGCGCACAAACACCATTGGGCTGGTAATGCCCACCGGCCTGGACTGGATCTTGCACGATCCGTTATTCAGCCTGATTTTGGGTGAGATTGGGAGTGTGTGCGACGAGGAAAAGATGCGCATTCTCATCGTGCCTGCTGTGGGCGAGGTTTCGCCAGGGATGTTGGCGACGATTGCCGCGGATGGCTTTGTCCTCTTCAGCATCCACAGGGATCACCCCTTGGGCAAGGTGGTGGAACGCACCAACCGCCCACTGGTGATGATCAACGGCGACGAAAATATACGCGCGCCCATGTTCAATGTGGATGATTTCAACGGGGCCTATCTGGCCTGCCAGCACCTGCTGGACAAAGGCCACCGGCGCATTGCCGTAGGAACCATTGGCCCCCGAGAAGACGGGGTGATCATCCCTACCTACGAGCGGCGGATGATGGGCTACGAAGCGGCTGTGCGCGATGCCGGGCTACCCCCATCCACGTTGCGCCCGGTTTTCATCCGGGGGTTGCTCTCCAAAGGTACAGAATCTTTTGAAAAGATTTGGACACTCGAACCGCGCCCGACGGCTGTCTTGTGTGTCAGCGACGTGCGGGCATTAAGCATTTTGAACGGCGCGCGCAAGGCGGGCGTTTCTGTGCCAACCGATCTGGCCGTTGCCGGCTTCGACAATTTACCCGACTCCGCCGTATCGACACCGCCCCTGACAACACTCAAACAGGACTTACCCGGTCGGGTGCATCTGGCGTTGCGCACCCTCTTTGATCTCATCAGAGACGAAGGTGGCGACGACTATCCCGTTGCACCGTATATTGCGCCTATGGAGTTGGAAGTTCGGGAAAGCACATGAGGAAGCCAGAATTTGGCCTGGCGGATTACCACGAGGAAGAGCGCCGCTGCTAGTAGCACTGCTGCCACCAGTGCTGCGGCTACTAGTGGGCTACCAGCGCCGAAATTCCCAACCGGCGGTCTTGCTCAGCGCTGTGTCGATGGATTGGCCCCGCTTGATTGGGTAGGTGGGGATTGCGCTCACTTCCAGTTCGTGCAGCAGCGGTTGGCAAGAAAGACGACTGCCAAAGGATTCACCGTCCAGCACCACAGCC
>JAHEML010000533.1 GCA_024643705.1 Caldilineaceae bacterium
AGGGCCAATCTGCCCTGTGCTGAGCGTCCAACGATTTTCGTTGAATGTGATGGAAAGAGGGTCGATGGGGTAGGAGCGCAGTTCACGGCTGAGGCTGACCAGAGCCGCGGCACGGGTGAGGCCACCCATGGGCACACCTGCTACGCTCACCCCGGTGAAGATGCGATCCGTGTGCCAGAACTGCCAGCCGGAGAGCGCAGCCAGCACGGAGAGCGCTGCCACCACAAACCAGATGGCGACGAAATCCCCGGCAGAGCGGCGAAATTGTGTGGGGCGTGGACGGTGGGCGGGCAGGGTTGTTTGCATAGTCAAATAGAGGTCTCAAAAATTTACTGGGTCAATTGAGGCACAGTATACAGGAAGGGAATGGCCGCGTCCAGTAGGATCAATAACACAAAGGGCAGTGCGAAGAGCAGTGGCCGCAGCCGTGTTCCGCCGGGTATGCGCTCCAGAAAAGTATTGACCAGGAGAAGGCTGGCGCCGCCCACCAAAAAGAGCAACGTCCACTTGTCCAACGCTACGCCGGTTGTGCTTGTTCCCACCAACATCGCCGACCAAACTAGCAGCAGCCCGGCAATGATCAGGCTATTTCGCGGACGCAATGCTTCCCGCCAGCCCAGAGCGACGAGCAACCCGAAGGAAAAGAGCGCGGGAAAAAGATAGCGCCCCTGGTGCTGGACAAAGCCCAGGTTGTACCAGACATACGACGCGGCAACCCCGGCCAGCAGAAGAAGAACGACAAAAAAGCTAATAGAACGCGGATTAGGCGGATCGACGCGGATAGAGGCGGTCTGCCGTCTGCGGTCTGCCGTCCCCCAACGCCATGGCCCCACTGCCAGACCCGCCACAACAACGGCGCTGAAAATCAGCAATAGCGTATAGACCCGGCCATCCATAAAAACGCCCAGCCAACCAAAGACGCCCCAGAAGCTTTTGAAGGTGAATTCCATTGCCCGTTCCCAGTAGGCGGGCCAGCCGTTGGCAGCAATCCAAGCCGCGGTCGTGGGCTGGCCTGTCACTACCTGGTCGTGCCAATGCAGGCCTAGAAAGTCCAGCCCGCCGTAGGTGGCGCTATTGCGCAGCCAGAGGGGAAGACCGAGGAGCAGGGATGGCAGGATGACGGGGAGACAAGGTGCGAGGATGCGCCGGAGGAAAGGGGGGAAATTGCGAATGGTGAATGGGGGGAACGTGACGACGGTTGCGATTGTGAGAAAGATGACAGTGAGAAGGACGACGGGCAGGAGAATGTAGGCGGTGGCTTTGGTGAGGAAGCCGAGACCGATGAGAAGGCCAAGCAGGAGTTGCGGGTTGCGGCTTGCGAATTGCGCAGATTCGGCCCATGAACCGTTGCCGGGCGTCGGTCGCCGGTCGTCGGTCCGACTGTCGTCGGTCATCCAGCGCAGCAGCACCAGCAGCCCACCGGCGATGATCAGCTCGGCCAGGGCGTCGTTGTTCACCGAAGCCAGGATAGAGAGGTGCATGGGCAAGAAGGCGACAAAGGCGGTCGCGGCCAGAACAATGCCCGGCTTCTCTGGGAAGACGGTCTGGAAGCATAGAGAGAGCAGCCAGATTGCCCCCGCACCCAGCAGCACGCTGAATAGCCGTAACACCAGCAGGCTGCCGCCGCTCAGCCAGTAGACGGGCGCGGCCAGCATGTAATAGAGTGGCGGCTGGTGGAATTCGTAGCGCACAGGGACGATCGACAAGGTTGGCGGGAACTTCTCGTCTTTCAACTGCTGCAAATAGGCCTCGTCGTAATCGCCCAGGTGCAGAACGGGCAAGCGGCCTTCTGTCGCCACAAATGCAATGTAGTTGTAGTGGGCCGGTTCGTCTGGGTTCTGCCAGGCCGGGGTGGTGATGGCGAAAAGGGTGGCGAGAGCGAAGTAGAGGAAAAGTATTGCGTATTGCGTATTGTGTCTTGTGTGGGTTGGGGACATGGAAGGGCTACCCAAAGAAGAAACGTGAAAGGTGAGATCGGACGACCTGGCTCTCACCTTTCACGTTTCAGGATTTGAAAGACAGCAGCATTGGCGCACCAATCAACACTACGTACGCACTATGCAACACGCACTATGCAACACGCACTATGCAACACGCACTGCGCAACACGCACTATGCAACACGCACTACGAGCCACTCTCTCCCAGCACTTCCGCGGGATCGAGTTTGGTGAACAACGGTGCAGGTTCGCGTAACGCCTGGCCGGGCTGAAGAGTTCCTGCAGCCCAGGTGCCTGTGGCGGGTGTATGGTCGTAGCGCAGGGCCAGATGCACCCCCCGGTTGTCGGTCACTTCTTGGGTGTACTGGTTACCAAAGAGAGGCTGGTCGTAGCCCAGATAGGTGTGGAGGGCTTGGCTGCTGTGGGGCAGAATGGGTGACCAGATCATCTTCAGCCAGTCGATGGCCTGCAAGGCCACATACACCGATGTGGCCGCGGCCTGGGGATCGACCTTGATCGTCTTCCACGGCTCTTTTTCGGCGATGTACTGGTTCACCCGCTGGCTTAGTTTGCGGCACTCGGTCAGGGCGGCTTTCAGCTTCACCGCCTCATAGAGCGCGCCCACGCTGTCAAAGCCAGCGCGGATTTCATCCAGCAGAGCTGTGTCCGTGGCATCCAGCGGGCCGGGGGTAGGCACGACACCGCCCATCCGTTTGAAGGCGAAGCCAACCACCCGATTGACCAGATTGCCCCAATTGGCGACCAACTCGGTGTTCACACGCTCGACAAAGTCGACCCAACTGAACTCCACATCCGCGTTTTCCGGCGCGGCTACCGTCAACACATAGCGCCAGGCATCGGCCTGATATTGGCCCAGCACTGTATTCCAACCGATGACATTGCCCCGGCTGGTGCTGAATTGCTCCCCCCGCCAGTTGAGATATTCGTTGGCGGGCACATCGTAAGGCATGTGTAATTTTACGGGATCGTCGGCCCCGGCAGGATCATCATTATAGGCCAGAATCATCCCCGGCCAGATCTGTGTGTGGAAAGGGATGTTGTCTTTGCCGATAAAGTAGTAGTGGCGGGCGTCGGGTGCTGCCACTCGATCCCACCATTCCAGCCAGCGGTCGGGGGCATCCGTCAGTTTGGCCCACTCGACTGCCGCGCTCAAATAGCCCTGCACCGCGTCGTACCAGACGTAGATGCGCTTGCCTTCATAGCCGTCCACAGGAATCTTCACCCCCCAGTCGATGTCCCGGGTGATGGAGCGGCCGCGCAGTTCCTTCATGTCCAACTGGCTGCGGGTAAAATTGAGTACGTTCAGCCGCCAATGTTCCTTGCCTGTGTTGATCCACTCCAGCAGGGGTTCGTTGAGCTTGCCCAGGTCGAGAAAAAAGTGTTCGGTCTCTCGTACTTCCAATTCGGTGTTGCCGGTGACTTTGGAGCGGGTGTTGGTCAATTCCAGCGCGTCGTAGAGCCGCCCGCAATTGTCGCACTGGTCGCCCCTGGCATCTGTAAAGCCGCAAAAAGGGCAAGTGCCCTCCACGTAGCGGTCGGCCAAAAAGCGGCTGGCTTGGGGGTCGTACCATTGCTTCGTGATCTCTTTGTAGATGTATTCGTTTTGCAGATGGCGCAGAAAGACCCGCTGGGTCACTTCCCAATGATTTTCCGTATCCGTGTGGGTGTATAAATCGAAGTTCAGCCCCATCTCCAGACAGCCCGCCACAAAGAGACGGTGATATTTGTCCACCACCTCTTCCGGGCCAATGCCCTCTTT
>JAHEML010000534.1 GCA_024643705.1 Caldilineaceae bacterium
CTGGACGGGCGGCTCCTGGCCAGCAGCGGCAGAGACAGCACCATCCGCCTGTGGGACATGCAGACCGGTGCCCAGCAACGGGTGATTCGCACCCACGATGGCTGGGTCACCCGGGTTGCCTTTGGCCCCTTGGGGAAGCAGCTAGCCAGCGCCAGCGAGGATGGTACTGTGCTGATATGGGAGATTGATTCTCTCGCAAAGATCGGGGAAGTGACGCCCACCCGCAGGCTGGTGGGCCATGAAAGCGGCATTCAGGCCATTGCCTTTAGCCCAGACGGGCGAACCCTGGCCAGCGGTGGCAACGATACGGACGTGCGTATCTGGGATTTGCGCACAGGAGCCCTTCGGTTTCTGCTGACGGGACACACCAACTGGGTGCGTGCCTTGGCCTATCGACTCGACGGACGGGTTCTCCTCAGCGGCAGTTGGGATCACACCGTGCGTCTATGGGACACAGAGAGCGGTCAAGCCGTTCGTTCGATTCAGGGATACGCGCCCATCAGCTTTGGCATTGCTTTCAGCCAGGATGGCAGCAGCCTGATTTCGGGCAACTCGGACCAGACCATCACTGAATGGGATGTGGCAACTGGCACCATCATGCGAACCCTGCATGGACACGAAGGCTTTGTCTGGCGGGTTATGGTCAGCCCCGACGATATGCTGCTGGCCAGTGCTGGCTATGATATGACCGTGCGCCTATGGGAGCGAACGAGTGGGCGCAGCCTTCTCCGTCTGCTTATCCCAAAAGGCACTGTGCAGCCTCTCTCCTTTAGTCCGGATGGGGAGCTTGTGGTCAGCGGTGATGAGGATGGCGTGATTCTGGTCTGGCGGCTTTCTGCAGAATCTGGCCAATACGCGGCCCAGCTTGTCCAACGTCTTGACAAAAACAACAATGGTCACACGAACTGGATAGTCTCTACCCGTTTCAGTCCGGACGGACGGATTCTGGCCAGTTCGTCGGCAGACAATTCCATCAAACTGTGGGATGTGGAAACGTGGACCCTGCTGCGCACCCTTTCGGGTCACACCAGCGGCATTCAGGAGGTCGTCTTCAGCCCGGACGGCCATCTTCTGGCCAGTGCAGGGTGGGATTATACAGCGAGACTCTGGCGGGTGGCTGATGGTGAGCCTGTTCACGTGTTGCAGGGCCACACGGATATCGTTCAGGGCATCGCCTTCAGTCCTGATGGTCACACTCTGGCTACTTCCAGCTACGACCAGCGTGTGCGCCTGTGGGATGTGACATCTGGTCAGGGGCGGGCTGTGCTTGTGGGGCACACAAGCTGGGTCTTCTACGTGGCCTACTGCCCAGACGGTTCTCTGTTAGCCAGCAGCAGCAACGACGGCACGATTAAACTCTGGGATGCGGCCAGTGGTCAATGTCTTCAGAGTTGGCACCCGCCCGGCCCCTACGCTGGCATGGACATAACGGGTGTAGTTGGCATCAGTGCTGCGCAGTGTGCGGCGCTCAAAGCATTGGGGGCTGTGGAAACGGAATAGCAGTTGAAACGGAATAGCAGTTGAAACAGAATAGCAATGGGTTGTGGGGATCAGTCGAAGAGGGCAGATGGCCCTTGGAGATTGTGAGATTTTTTCAATAGTTGCGGTTCCAGCCAGGCCAACATGCCAAACAGCCCACACGCGCCTTTTTCGGCCCGGTGGCTGAAGAAGTCGGCTGTGCTTTGGGCCGTGTCGATCCCGGCGATCTCGATCTGCGGGGCGGGCACTCCCTCTTCGATCAACTGGGCAGCGTTGGCCTGCCACAGGTCAAAATAGGGGTTGGCGTCCGGGCCATTGGGGAAAGTGAAGAAGCGATCCGGGCCGGTCAGCTTGGCCTGCACCATCTGATAGACCTCCTCGCCCACCTCGTAGCTGGCGGGGCCAATGCTGGGGCCGATCCCCGCCACCACGTCTGCCGGGTTGGTGCCGTAAGCGGCTTGCATGGCCCACAGGGTCGCCGCGGCCGCGCCATTCACTGTGCCACGCCAGCCCGCATGGCAGACGCCCAGCGCGTGCTGGCGCTCGTCGTAGAGCAGAATGGGCGTGCAGTCGGCAAAGTCCAGAAAGAGGGGCAACCCCACCGCGTCGGTGATCAGCGCGTCGGTGGCCGTCTGGCGGCTGCCAGCGTCGTCCCAATCCACCTTTGCCACCGCTGTGCCATGCACCTGATGGGTGCGCACAGGTTGCGCGGGTTCTACGCCCACAGCTTCGCAGAAACGGGCAAAGTTGGCCTGCACCCGTTCTGCTTCGTCGCCCCGGCTCACGCTGAAATTGAGGGATGTCCACGGCGCGGGGGAGACGCCACCGTGCCGGGTGCTTACGTGGGCAGTGATGGGCAGATCAGCCAGATTGTCGAAGGCGAAGGTGACAACGCCGTTAGGGTGTTGGATACGGTTCACAGCGAGTTTTCTCCAAAACGAGGTGGACAGCAGGACGGTGAGATTTTTACTGCAAAGATTTTTAATGCAAAGAGACAGAGAAGCAAAGCAACAAAGAGAAACGCGTTCTCCTTTGTGTCTTTGCCTCTCTGCGCCTTCGCGTTAAAATCTCTGCTTCTACAGCCCCGCGTGGGGGATGGTAATCCGCAGCAGTTGCACCGCGCCGTCCCGGTCAAAAATGTGTTGGCTGGTTGCTCTGTCCAGCCTATCCCCCGGAATCGTTTCCGTGTGCCCGCCGGTGTACGCAACTTCGATGCTGGCTGCCGCGCCTTGGGTGTAGACAACCGGCACCTGGCAGATGGTGAAGGCGAGGGAGTGGGCGGGCAGTTCTACTGTCCGCTCCTGCCCCTGCACGTCTAGATAGTCGAAGCCCTGCCCGGCAGTGAGCCACTCTGACGCACGCAGCAGGGTTGGCGCAAAACGTAGTGTCCCCTGGGCCACCGATACCCCCAACTCACCCATGCGGGTCAGAATCTCTTCCTTCACTTGGCCGGTCATCCCCGGCTGGCGCGCGCCGCTGCCCGCGGGCGAGTGGGAATAGGGATCCGTGGGGAAAGCGCCGTAATGATCCGGGCTTTTGTTGAAGCCCAAGCCCTGGCGGATGTCGTAATAGGCCGCGATCAGAGCATCCAAGGTGGCCTGATCTGCGCCGGATTTTTCGGCGGCCTGGTAGTTCTCCTGTACAGCCAGCAGCAGCTTTGCCACCATGTGCCAATAGATGCTGCCCAGCCCCTCGAAGGCAAAAAAGGTCCCCGAACGCCCAGTGAAGGAACTGTGATTGAATGTGCTTTCAAAGAGGTTAAGTATAAAGTTTCGCTCAGTCTGGGCTAAAGTTGCATAGGCCGGTTCTTCTGCCAGGATGTTCAGCGCGGCGGCTGCATCGTTGAAATTGCGGAACCAACCAGGGAAGTGATAACCGCCCCGGTTGTCGCTGATGATCAGCCTGCGATCACCAGCCGCGGTCAGCGCAGCCACCAGTGCTGATCCCGCCACCTGGCCTGCATCCACCTTGTTCTTCTGGAGGAAGCCGGGGAGTTGGCGATTTGGGTAGAGAATGTAGCTGTGCTGATCGGCTCGGTAGAGATCGCTGTGGCGCAGGCTGTGCAGCAGGTTCAGTGCTTCGTCCACCCCTAGCAGTCCCGCCGAGAGGATGGCAACCTGCCCTTCCAACATGGGGTAGAGATGATCCACCGCCGCGATGCCCTCGCCCACCCGCAGAATGTTGTAGGCATGGTACAGCCCATCGGGCCGCCGGTTGGCGTGCAAGGTTTGCTCGAT
>JAHEML010000535.1 GCA_024643705.1 Caldilineaceae bacterium
TGCCGGTGACGCCGCGGTCTATCCCCTGCTAGCCGAACGGGAGCAGATCAATCGCACAGCCCGACGTATGAGTGAGGGAGCCGCCGACCTAGCGTTGCTGACTCCTTTGGTAGAGCGTATGAACGACGGAAGCACCGCGGCGATACGCCGCACAGCGCTCTTAACCCTTTCGCACCACTACTACGCATCTTGGCATCGCGATAGTAGCCTAGCGCTGCGTCTTGCCCAGAAGACTGTTGATTTAGCTCAAAATTATGGGGATACGGCAATCGAAACCGAAGCATTACTGCGCTACGGCCAGGAATTATTTGGGCAGGGACATCTGGACGCAGCCGCGCCGATACTGGCCGACGGTTATACAAAAGCGATGGCGGCGGGTCTGCCCAATCTGGCCGCGCTGAGTTTGGAGCGGCAGGCATCGATTCATATTGTCGATGACGTCGATGTATCCCGCATTGAAAATCTATTGCTCGAGTCCCTGCGTCTATATAAAGAAGCGGGCAGCGAAAGCAGAATTAGCGATGTTCTCAACAAACTGGGGTATACCCTACTGGTTCGGGGCAGTGGGGAATACGGACAGGCACTCAACTATCTAAAGGAAGGATTAGAGATTGGGCAGCGTGTTGGCAATAAGTCAGCGGAAATGAAGGTTCTGCGCAGTCTTACCGCGCTCTACACCTGCCTGGGAGAATATAGGCAGGCAGAGGAATATCTGAATCTAATGTTGGCAAGGGTGACCCGACAGCATAACGAACCAAATCGAGGAATGTTCCAAAGCTGGCTGGGCGTCTGGCTGCTCCAACAGGGACGACTGTCCGAAGCTGAAGCAGCGCAAGAGAGAGCCTTGGCCCTTATGAAAGAACAACAACAACATTTGGATATACTGCGGGTTGTCACAACAAGAGCGTGGATAGCTCTTTATGCAGGCGATTGGCAACAAGCAGAAGCGTACACGTCTGAAGGAATAGCCACGGCACAAAGGTTCGATGGAAGCCGCTTTATCGCCCACTCACTCACCTGCCGGGGCTGGGCGCGCCTGAAGCAGGGCCGGGTACACGATGCCATCCCCGACTTCCAGCGCTCCGTCGACATCCTCCTGCGGCTGGAAATGAAAAATCGGGCGCAGGAACCTTTAGCCGGCCTGGCCCAGGCATCCTGTCTGTTGGGGGATGTGGATGCGGCCCACGCCCAGGCTATCCCCATCGCCCGCCACCTGCTCAGCCACCCCCTGGACCGCACAACAGACACATTCCTCGCCATCCACACGGTCCACGCCACTCTCGGTGCCGCAGCCGATCCCCTGGCAGCAGAGGTCAAAGAACTGGCCCAGGCCCATCTGCAATACCGGGCAGCCAACATCGAACCAGAGTTTGTGGACGGCTTCTGGGCTATGCCGGGGCATAGAGCCTATGTTTGAGACTTGTCGAGAGAAATGAAAAGGGCGGCCCAACAGTGATGGGCCGCCCTTTTTTGTTACCCTGCTGATCGTGCCTGCACGGCTACCCTTTCCCCTGGATTTTCGCCCAGGAGTCCCGCAGTCCGATTGTCTGGTTGAAGACCAGCGCGCCGGGCCGGGAATCTTTGCTATCTACGCAGAAATAGCCTTTGCGCTCGAATTGAACAACGGTTTCGGCCTCGGCATCCGCCAAGGATGGCTCAACTTTGGCGTTGGCGATGATCACCAGGGAGTCGGGATTCAACGCTTCGCGAAAATCATCGTAGCTGCCTGGGTCTTCGGCGGCGAAGAGTCGATCGTACATGCGCACTTCGGCAGTCAACGCGTGGGCCACCGAAAGCCAGTGGATCGTCCCCTTCACTCGCCGCCCATCCGGGGCATAGCCGCCCTTGGTCTCTGGGTCGTAGGTGCAATGGAGTTCCACAATCTCGCCGCTGGCATCTTTCACCACATCGGTGCAGGTGATGAAATAGCCGTAGCGCAGACGCACCTCGGCGCCGGGAGCCAGCCGGTAAAACTTGCGATGGGGCGTCTCCTGAAAGTCATCCCGGTCGATGTAGAGTTCCCGGCTGAACGGAATCTGCCGGGTTCCTGCGTTCTCGTCCTCTGGGTTGTTCACTGCCTCCAGCATCTCCACCCGGTCTTGGGGATAATTTGTGATCACCACTTTGAGCGGGTCCAGCACACCCATGACACGGGGCGCAGTCAGGTTCAATTCCTGGCGGATGTAGTGGTCGAGCAGGGCAATGTCGGCGGTGCTATTGGTTTTCGAGACGCCCACCCGATCGATGAAGGCCCGAATGGCCGTGGCCGGCACACCCCGACGGCGCATCCCCACCACAGTCGGCATCCGGGGATCGTCCCACCCTTCCACCAGCCCATCGTTGACCAGGCGGATCAGCACCCGCTTGCTCAACACCGTGTGGGTGATAAAGAGCCGGGCAAATTCGATCTGCCGGGGGTGGTAAATCTCCAACTGGTCCAAATACCAATCGTACAGTGGCCGGTGATCCTCATATTCCAACGAACATAGGGAGTGGGTGACACCCTCGATGGAATCGGACTGGCCGTGTGCCCAATCGTACATAGGGTAGATGCACCATTTGTTGCCGGTTTTCTGGTGCTCGGCGTGGCGGATGCGATACATAGCTGGGTCCCGCAGGTTCAGGTTGCCCGACGACATATCGATCTTGGCCCGCAGCACCCGCGCCCCATCGGGAAACTCGCCTGCCTTCATGCGTGCGAAGAGATCCAGATTCTCCTCCACCGAGCGATCCCGGTAGGGGCTGTTGCGCCCTGGCGCGGTCAGGGTTCCCCGATATTCCCGCATTTCGTCCGCGCTCAGATCATCCACATAGGCTTTCCCCTGCCAGATCAACTCGACCGCCCATTCGTACAGCTGGTCAAAATAGTCGGACGCGTAGTAGATGTTGGCCGGTTCGAAGCCGAGCCATTGCATGTCGGCAATCTGACCGTCCACATACTCCTGCTCTTCCTTCTCTGGGTTTGTGTCGTCAAAGCGCAGGTTGAATTCGCCACCAAACTCCGCGGCCACCCCGTGATCGATGGCGATGGCTTTGACGTGCCCAATATGCAAGTAGCCATTGGGTTCCGGGGGAAAGCGAGTCTGCACGCGCTTGTCAAAACGACCCGACTCTATATCATCCATCACCGCTGCCTGGATAAAGTTGACCGACCCGGTGGTCTCTTCGTCATTCACTTCTGGGGAACTATCCACGACTGATCCTATTCTGATTCAACTGAACCGTGCCAAAAAATTGATTTGCATTCCTACTGATGGATGCAAACCAACACCAAATACACTGTGCCTACTATAAAGTCATTTGGCGCTTTCCGCAAGATTTCTGGGCAGGATGGCAGGGCTTCTCAAAAGTCCTACACGAAGGACGGGTAACGACCCAGACAGCCCAATTTGAGAGCTGCAAGGTGCAGAAGGAACCGCTTTTCTGAAATTCAGGACACGAATTGACCACAGGTTGAAAGGATTCGCACGGATTCAATCTGCGAAAATCTGAGGTTTCTGTGTAATCAGCGTCCTATTTCGTTATCTGGCCGTAGCTCAAAGAGGCAGAAACACCGTTGGCAGGTGTTTTCCTCTCCCAATAGACACTTCGCATAGGACTTTTGAGAAGCCCTGCACTCGCGTAAAAACGGTTGACAAATGACAAAAGCCTAACTATAATGAGGAACAATTTAAGTTACCATAGTCAGTGGGACAATGGTACTAT
>JAHEML010000536.1 GCA_024643705.1 Caldilineaceae bacterium
TGATAGGTCAAAGAGATTTGTCATGGGGGGATTTCCTGGTTGTGGGTCTGGATGTGCGGAAAGGGAAATTGGGAAATGAAGTGATAGTGAGATTGATGATGATCGGCACTCACTCGCTCTCTCAACCACTTCATCTCATAATCGCATATTCTCATCTTCTTTTTAACGCATACCGGGGTACAACCCCCGGATTGACGATGTTTTCCTCCAAAGGCCAATAGCCGTTCAGCGTATCTACGATGTTGTCGATGGCGGTGAGACGAATGTCAATCGCGGCCTGCACAGACCCCGCGGCCACGTGGGGGGTGAGGATCACGTTTTCCAGCCCGGTCAGCGGGTGCAGACGGGGCGGAATCCGTTCTACAAAGATGTCGATTGCTTCGTAAGTGTCGATGCCCACGCCAGCCAGTCGCCCACCACGGATGGCATCCGCCAGGGCGTCTTCGTCGGTCAGCCCGCCGCGGGATGTGTTGATCAGAAAGGCTGTCGGCTTCATTTTCGCCAAAGTAGGCCCGTCGAACATGTGGTGGGTGGCAGAATTGAGGGGCAGGTGGAGGGAGACGAAATCCGATTCGGCCAGCACTGTATCCAGATCGGTCATCGTCACACCCAACGCGTCGGCCTCGTGATTGGACGCGTGGCGGTTGCGTCGGGTCGCCAGCACCCGCATTCCAAAACCCCGCGCCCGCTGGGCCATATGCACGGCACTGCGCCCAAAACCCACCAAACCCAGGGTACACATGCTCAAGCGCTGACCGCTGCCCACCGCGTTGCGTGCCCGCACCAGATCGCCTTCGGCCATCCCATTCTGGGCGGTTGTCAACCGCCGGGAGAGGCTGAGGAGCAGCGCCATTGCATGGTCTGCCTGTTCCTCGACGCAGAAGTAAGGGGTGTTGGAGACGACAATCCCCAGTTCGGTGGCTCGATCCACCGCTATTTTGTCTGTGCCCGCGCCCATGCGCGCAATCATCCGGCAGCGAGTCATGGCTTCCACAACTTTCGCTGGCAGTTTCGTGCCGATAAGCGTCACCACATCCGCGTCGGCCACGTGGGGGATCATCGCTTCTGGCTCCTCCGCGTCCACCACTGTCACCGAAAGCCCGCGTTCGGCAAAAGCCTGCATTTCGGCTTCGGTTGTGTGAAAAATGGATGCTGTCAGCCGCACTACTTTGAATTCGGAAAGTGTCATCGTTTTATCTCGTCAACCTTTGGTGGAACCAGCAGTAATTCCGCTCACGAAACGGTCCGTAAAGAAGAGGTACAGAATTGCAATAGGCAGGGAGGATAGTGTGGACGCTGCCATCAGCGGCCCCCAGGAAAACCAGTCGCCACCGGCAAATGCACCGATCACCCCATTGGTCAACATCTTGTTCTGGTCGCCGCTCACAAAGACAATTGAATAGAGAAGCTCGTTCCACGACGCAGTGAATGAGAAGATAGCCGCAGTGATGATTCCCGGCACGGCCATGGGCAGGGTGATGCGTACAATCGCACCAATGCGGCTGGCTCCGTCCACCATCGCGCACTCTTCCGGCTCGTGGGGCAGGTTGGCAAAATAGCCGCTGAGCAGCCATGCACAGAAGGGAATTAGATTGGTGGGATAGGTGATCATCAGCGCGGACAGATTGCCCAGTAGCCCCCAATCTTTCAGTATTTGAGCCAGAGGTACAAAGAGAAAGCCTTTGGGGGCCAAATAGGTGATAAAAATCAGCGTCCCTGCCAGGGCAGCACCCTTGAAGCGCAGACGGGCAATGGCGAACCCGGCCATGACAGAAATGAATACGGAAATGGCTGTCGTGACTGTGGAGACGTAGAAGGTGTTCCAGAACCAGCGGAAATAACGTGGCTCGGCAAAAAGCGTCACATAGTTGCCCAGGTTTGGCCGTTTGGGAACCAGAAAATTGCCGGTAAAATCGTAGATGTCCACTTCTGTTTTCAGGGAAGTAACAATGCCCCAATAGAACGGAAAAAGAAGGACAACCACTACAGCAGCCAAGGCACTATAGAAGAAGATCGTGTTACGCAGAGAGCGCAGACGCTTGGCACGTTTGATGGCTTTCAATCCTGTGCCTCCTGTCGGCGCACGCTGATCAGCGAAATAATGACCAGCACGATCAATAATGGGAACATCGTCAAAGTCACTGCCGCGCCCAGGCCGATCTGCCCGGATTGGAGGGAGAGCATGTAGGCAGTCAGGGCAAAGAGTGTGGTGGAGTTATTCGGCCCGCCATGGGTCAGCAGGAAGGGTAGGTCGAAGTCTCCGATGGTGGCGATGGTCGAAATGAGCATTACAATCAGCACCACAGGCAAAATCATGGGGAAGGTGATGCGCCAAAAGCTCTGCCAACGGGACGCACCGTCGATTTTGCTGGCTTCGATAATTTCTGTAGAGACCGACTGGATGGCGGCCAGAAATGTGATGCCAAAGAAAGGTACACCCCGCCAGACGTTGACGAAGATCAAAGAGGTCATGGCCCAGGTTTCGTCGCGCAGAAAGGGGATCGGCTCGGCCAGCAGGCCAAGCTTGAGCACCAGAATATCGTTGATGATGCTGAAGGTGGGGTGAAAGAGCCAGGACCAGATCATTGTGCTGAAGACAGTGGGCATGATCCAGGGTAGGAGCAACAAGGCACGGATGACCCTCTGGCCGATAAAGGGCCGGTTGAGCATCACCGCCAGGCCCAAACCGCCAACAAATTTCAGTACCAGGGCAAATGTGGTGTAAACGATTGAATTGATGACGGTCTTAGAAAAAAGATTTGTGCCCAGCAGCTTCGTATAATTGAGCAGCCCGATGAAATTGGCTTCTGCCCCGATCTGTTTGTCGGTGAAGCTAAGCCAGACCGCGTAGAAGAAGGGGTAGGCCATCATCACAGCCAGGAAGATGAACGCTGGGCTGAGCAGAACATAACCCAGCGAACTGTCCTTATGTAACAGCCTGGAGATCATCTCACCGAAGGAGCGGGACTGCGTACGATTCGTAGATGCCATCGGTTTCTCCCAACCAGAACCGGGGTGACAAGACGATGAGATGACGGGATAGAGGATGAACGGGCGTTCGTCCTATTATCCCATCATCTCATCGTTCCTAAAAACAGTGTCAAACCACCCTGAAAGAACTACGAAAGTAGTTCCAGATCGGCGATGTCCTTCAGCACCCCATCCAGCGCGCCGCGGGCGTCGCCGGTGGAGCAGGCTTGGGAGAAGAGCTTGCCAATCACTACCTTGTCCTGAATCAGCGCAGCCAGTTTGGTTTGGTTGGGCAGATCATAGCCAGCAGGCAATGCCAGCTTGAACATATCTTTGGCAATCGCCAGTTTGGGATCGTCCGACCAGACCGGCTCGTTCTCGTAGTTGGGCAGCAGGGGCAGAATGTAGCCCTGGCCCGCCTTATAGAAAGCGCCGAAGTTCTCCATGGAGAGGAAGGCGGCCATGTAGTCCAGCGTCGCCTGCAATTCTGGCCCTTCGGTGTGCTTCAGAATGCCCCACCAGGGCAGCTGACCGTAGCCAAAGCGCCCTGCCGAGCCTTGGGGCGGCAGCGCGTGGTTCATATTCTCGGCCAACTCCGGGTTGTTCGCCTGCGCAGGCAGATAGATTGTGTTGACATTGGCCGTCATGGAAATCGCCCCGGACAAGAAGGCTGCATTGTTGGCTCCGTCGTCATAGTCCACTTCGCCCGGATCGCCCGCTTCGTTGTGCAGG
>JAHEML010000537.1 GCA_024643705.1 Caldilineaceae bacterium
GGGCGCCGTGGCAGGCAAAAGGGCCAGCCCGGCCATCACCCCAACCAACCCCAACATGCTCAACATCACCGGGATGCGGCTACCCCAGCGATCCGCTACTTGTCCACCGGCCCGGGAAATGAGAAAGAGCGACCCCGCCTGAATCGCCAGAACCCCGCCCACTGTGCTGGCACTGGCCCCATGAATATCGGTGAGATAGAGGGGCAGCAGAAAATTGATGCCGCTCATCAGAAACATGCGCATGCCAGCCACCGCAGACGTGAGTGTAAAGTTCAGATTGGCAAATATGCGCAGGTTGACATAGGGTTGGCTGCGACGCATTTCCCAAACAATCAGGGCAGAAAAGAAGGCTACACAGATCGCAAGCAGGCGAAAATCCTGCAAGGCAGCAACGCCAGTGATGGGACGGCTGGACGTGTAGAAGAGCAGGCTCACCAATCCTGCCGCCAACAGGAATACCCCGGCCCAATCGAAGCGACGCACAAACGAAACATCAAATGTGCCCCCGCTGGCCGGCACATTGCGTCGGATGATCCCAAAAGCGGCAACGGCAGCCACCAGCAAGGGGGGGAAGATCGCCCACCAGCCCCAGCGATCCACCAAAAGACCGGCCAAATAGGGCACGGTCAGCCCGGTCAGAGGAATTGTCGAGTTCCACGCGCCCATCACCCGCCCCCGTTGATTTGCGGCAAAACGCTCGGAAATGATGGCGATGCTAAGCGGCACAAAGCCCGCCGTGCCTATTCCCTGAATCGCCCGTCCAATCATCAACATTGGTAGCGTCGAAGCGGACATGACCAGGAATGTGCCTGCCGAAAAGATAGCTGTGCCCAGCAGGAGCAGCCGCCGCTTGCCCAGCCCATCGCCCAGACGCCCATAGAGGGGCATGAGCGCGATAAAAGGCAAGGTGTAGGCCATGACCACCCAGGCTGCTGTGTCGGCGTCGATGGCAAAGCTGCGGCGTATGGTGGGCAGGGCCACGTTGAACATGTGGTGGGCCATGCCTGTCATTACCGAGGGCGCGATCAGGCCGATGAGGATGCGGTTCTGTGCGATTTGCAGCTCGGTCTTCGTGGTCATCGGGTTGGGCCGGGCGCAACTGTGTGGCGAACCATCTGGTAGACCAGGGACGGGTCGATTTCCAGGCCAACTGCTTGAAATTGTTGCACCATTGGCCCCATGGCTGCGCGCAGACCGTCGGCGCTCTCCTGGTTTTCCCATATAAAGATGGAGACGCCCCGGCGGGTGGCCGCATCTAGCCCATAGGTATAGCTGACAAAACCCGGCATGTGGTGGAGAAGAGGGATGAATTGTTCGTCGTTAAGCGCGAGAAGCTCGGTTTCTTGGGCCGGGTTGTAGGTGTAGGTTGTGGTGCGGATAAACACGGTTGCTCCTTTGGGCATTGCTGTGGGGTAAAATCCATCTTGCCTCTGATTGCTTCGATTAACCGTAACTACCAAGCCACTGACCGGATTTTTGCCAGAAATTGCACGAATTTCCACGAATTTGGCTAAATCATTCGTGAAATTCGTGCAATTCGTGGCAACGGGTTGGTGGTTACGATCAACCTACAATATCGTAGCCGCGCCAGGCCACTTCGCTTGCCAGCTCTTGAGCCAGGGGCCAAACGACCGCGTGTTCTGAGCTGTTGGCCCATTTCTGCCGATTGGCTTCGGTGTCAAAGCGCAGCTCCATTTGGTAGTTGAACGGGGTCGGGGACGCGCCGATTTCTTGGGAGACAGCAGTTGGGAAAAGGCGCAGCAGGGTAGACCCCTGGTAACCCACTTGGTCTTGCATGGCTGGCACATAGGCATTGGCGTACATCGACTCAAACGCGCCAGTATTGTCCGGCGAAACAGCGAAATAAATTTGTAGAAGGATCATCTTTTGCTTCCTTTATGCTACTTCCTTGTTCAATCAAATCTGTTTTGTAACTACCAAGCAACCCTCCCCATTTTGGGGAGGGAACTGGATCAGCTCCTCCCCCAGTTTGGGGGAGGCTGGGTGGGGGGTAAGTAGTTACTTTGTTTTGTTCAATCAAATTTGCCGCAGCAGCCAACGCACAGCGTTCTGTTGAATGCCCACGTAGACCGGATTCCACAGGGCGGGAATCGTGTGGCCGGGAGCAAGGTAGCAAACCCGCCCCTGGCCGTAGTCATAGGCCCAACCCGCCTCGCAGGATGTCCCCAACTCCTTAAATGTCAGCCCATCCTCGTTGACGCTGCGCATGAGTACATGGGCCGGGTCGCCGTCGTAGGTCATGTAGTGCTGCTCGTCGGTGACAATAAAATCGCTGGATCCCTGGGTGATGGGATGGGATGGGTTGGTGATCTCCACTTTGAAGGCGCGTACAGGCGGGTGGCCCTGGGTGGCCGCGCCCAAGGTGTGGCGAAAGTCTGCATTGGCCGTGGCAATGTATGTGACATTGTGCATGAGCAGCGCGCTGCCGCCTTGCTCCACAAAGGCCCGCACCGCTTGACCCTGTTTGGCGGTCATCCAATAGTCCATGCGGGTTTCCTGCACAGGCACAGGCGGCTCGCTAGTAATGGGAACCACATCGGCTCGCCCGTTCCAGAAGGCGGTGTCGCCGTAGCCGTTGGGCCAGATCATCCCATCCCGAAAGATGATCAGCAGTTTGTACCTGTTCAAATTATCCCCGTTGAGCAGGTTCACATCGTCGGTGAAATCAATCGATAGCTCTAACCCTTGCACCAGTGTGCGGCGCAGGGCAGTGCGAATATAGTCGGAATTGTGATACCGATCCCCGATCAGGGCGAAGGCAGTAGCTTGTGACATGGGGTGCTCCGTGGGTGGTGTTGGTGTGAGTGTCGGATGATGCTCGCGGACATGTGGAATCATGCCCGCTTTTCGTCCATTCGTCAATCGCCCAAAAATTGGGGGAAGTTCACTTGTTCAGCGCTGCGTCTACCCCTTCCATTATCAAGCTGGTATACTGTTCCCTGTTCAGCTCCACCGAGATATCCATCATCGTATCATCTCCAGCGAAAAGGAAGACCCCATGAGCGTAGCCCAATTGATTGGCAGTCTGAAACGTATCGACGGCATTATTGCCCGCAAAACCGAAGGCTTTACCCACGACGCCAGCATGCGCCAGTTGCCCTTCCCCGGCAATTGCATGAACTGGAACCTGGGCCATATTCTCGTCTACCGGATGCAGTTGCTGGGTGTCATCGACGGAGTAAGCAAGCCCGATCCCGATGAGTTTGCCATCTACGGCGGCGGCTCGGAACCCCTGACCGACAGCAGCAAAGCCATAGCGCTGGATGTATTACTGGCCCGACTGACCGACGCTACCGCCCAGGTGATCGCAGCCCTGGAGTCCATTCCAGCCGAAAAGTTGGCGGAAGTATACGACGCCGAGCGGGGGATGACCGTCGAGGATCGTCTGGTCTTCTATCTGATCTTCCACGAGTCTTACCACGCGGGCCAGTTGGAGATTCTGCATGAACTGGCCCTGGCACACCGATAGACACCAATAGAAACCAATGACCTCTTCGTTCTGCCTCCCATCGAGAAAGGAAACGAACATGAAACCACCCCTGCGTATTGCCGATGTCGAACGTATCACCCTCCGCGTCCCTTTCACACCTCGAACCCAGCGCTGGAATGCCCTGCTCGTCTGGCAGTGGCAAATTGTCGAGATTATTCGTGTCACCACCGATGATGGCACCGTCGGTTAT
>JAHEML010000538.1 GCA_024643705.1 Caldilineaceae bacterium
GTCGGCGTTGCCATATCCGGTCAGGGCCTGCTTGACGGTGGCCGGCGTATACTCGGCGATGGGGAGATCGTTGAGCGCGGCGGCCAACAGCGCCGCGCCCCGGGCCTGGCCGACGGTGATGGCAGTGGTCACGTTACGGCCAAAGAACAGCTCTTCCACCGCCACTTCGTCGGGTTGATAGTGCCGGATTAGGCTCTGCAAATCTTCAAAAATTTCGCGCAGGCGCAAGTGCATCAACTGGGATGGTTCGGTGCGGATAACACCACAGGCCAGCAGGCGAAACGTGCCGCTCACCTCTTGGGTGACAATGCCATATCCCGTGGAAGCAGTGCCGGGGTCGATGCCCAGCACCACCCACTCGCCTGTCTGCTTGCGCTGCTCCAACTCAGACCGCATTCCGATTCCCCGATCCTCTTCTCATGCTACCAGGGCCATCATTTCGTCGGTTAGTTCCAAATTGTGGTAGACCTTGTCCACATCGTCCAACTCTTCCAAATTCTCGATCAGGGTGAGAACAGTCAGCCCGGCTTGGGCATCCATGGAAAGGGGCGAATTGGCCTCCATCACCAGTTCCGATTCGTCGGCAGGGTAGCCGGCTTCTTCCAGTCCCTGGGTCACCAGGGCCAACGCGGCGCGCTCAGTGTAGACTTCGACAGTCTCTGCTGTGACAATCACATCCTCGGCCCCGGCATCCAGCGCGGCCATAAATACTTCCTCCGCGTCCAGGCCCCGGCTCACGCCGTCTTCATCCTGCAAATTAACGGCGATGTAGCCTTTTGATGTAAATTGCCACGCCACAGACCCCGGTTCGCCCAGGCTGCCGCCAGCCCGAGAAAAGCAACGGCGTACCTCCGAAATGGTGCGGTTGCGGTTGTCGCTCAGGCAGGCAACCAGAAAGGCAACCCCATTGGGGCCGTAGCCTTCGTAGACGATGTCTTCGATCTCGGCAGCATCTTTTTCCAGGCCGGCACCACGACGAACGGCCCGTTCGATGTTGTCTTTGGGCATGTTTTCGGCCCGTGCCTTGTCCACCGCCAGACGTAACCGCAGGTTGGCATTCAAGTCTGGCCCACCTTCTTTGGCGGCCACTTGGATTTCTCGGGCAATGCGGGTAAAAACCTTGCCCCGCGCGACATCGTTGGCACCCTTGCGACGCTTGATCGTCGCCCATTTTGAATGACCTGACATAGGTGATTGACTCCTCGATATGAATAGCTAACAATAGCTGGACAGTGAATAGCTTGGCAGATGATCAGTTGCTCGTCAAGAAGCAACTCCGTTCATGGCAGCTAATAGGGATTCTTCTATTGGCTGGTTTTTTTGATGCTCGACAAGCGCCGCCTGGACAAATCCCCGGAAAAGCGGGTGGGGCCTTGTGGGGCGGCTCTTAAACTCTGGGTGAAATTGACTGCCCACCATATACGGGTGATCCGTCAACTCGACGATCTCTACCAGACGTTCATCCGGCGAGTAGCCACTGATCACGAGACCAGCGCTCTCCAGTTGCTTCCGATAGGTGTTGTTGAATTCAAATCGGTGGCGGTGCCGTTCGTGGACCGGGCTTGTCAAATCGCACTCGGCGTAGGCTTTCTCGGCACGGCTGGCTGGTTTCAGCTCGCAGGGGTAGATGCCCAGCCGCATGGTGCCACCCATGTCAGCCAAATCGCGCTGGTCGGGCATGAGGTCGATGACCGGATATTCGGTGTTGATGTCGAATTCTGTGCTGTTTGGCTCGTCGCTGTTCAATAGATTGCGGGCGAATTCGATGGTCAACACCTGCATTCCCAGGCAAAGGCCCAGATAGGGCACTTTCTGCTCACGGGCGTAGCGGGCGGCCACAATTTTGCCTTCGATACCCCGGTAGCCAAAGCCGCCAGGCACAACAATACCATCCAGACCATGCAGACGATCCAGATCGCGCCCTTTTTCCAGCGACTCGGAGCTAATCCACTCGATTTGGATGTCCACGCCTTCGCTCATACCTGCGTGGATCAGTGCCTCTTTCACGCTCAGATAGGCATCTTCCAACTCAACATATTTGCCTACAAGCCCAATGCGCAAGATCTCTTTTGCCACACTGATCTCGTCGACAAAGGCACTCCATTCGCCCATGCCTGGCGCAAAGGCCATAGACGGGGTGAGTTGCAGCCGTTTGACCAGATAGTCGCCCATCCCTGCTTCTTCCATACGCAACGGGACTCGATAAATGGTGTCGACAGTTTCGATTGGGATCACCGCATGCCGATCCACATCGCAAAAGAGAGCGATTTTTTCCTGCACGTCGCTGTCCACCGGGTGGTCCGAACGTACGATAATCGCGTCAGGCTGAATACCGATACCCCGAAGTTCGCGCACGCTGTGCTGGGTGGGCTTTGTCTTCAATTCTTTGCTTGCGGCCAAATAAGGCAACCAGGTGACATGGATGTAAACCGAATTGTCGTAACCCACATCTTTGCGCATCTGGCGGATGGCTTCCAAAAAGGGCAGCCCCTCGATGTCGCCAACCGTGCCACCAATCTCCACCAAGACCAGATCGGCTTTGCTGGTGCGTCCCATCTGGCCGATGTGCCGTTTGATCTCATTGGTCACGTGGGGGATCACCTGAATGGTTCCGCCCAGATAGTCACCCCGACGCTCTTTGCTGATCACGTCGTTGTAAATCTGGCCGCTGGTGACATTACTCAGCTTGTTCAGATTCTCGTCGATGAACCGTTCGTAATGGCCCAGGTCCAGGTCGGTTTCGGCCCCATCTTCGGTTACAAAAACCTCGCCATGCTGATAGGGCGACATTGTTCCGGGGTCTACGTTCAGGTAGGGGTCCAGTTTCATGGCCGCCACCCGTATGCCGCGGGCCTTCAAAATGCGCCCGATGGACGCAACTGTCACCCCTTTTCCCAGCCCGGAAACCACACCACCGGTTACAAAAATATATTTCGTCATGACCTACCCCTCGTTTGTAACCAAAGACAACGGGTGCTGCCAGTGGTCGTTTGGTGTGCAGAAAAGAGCAGCGATCCTTGCTCTTTGCGCGGCCTTTTCTGCTGTTCACAGCCGTCGATATTGTACCACATAACGAAAGAGACACGGAGGCTGGCCCCCGTGTCTCTCCTGAATTCATATCTGTTCGTTCGAAGCGCCTATCATATTAAAGGCCCCAGGCCAATGCCGGATCAAAGAGATCATCAATTTATCTAAAGGATCTACCCAAACGTGTACCAACCGTCAATTGCCCAACAAATAGTTTGAGGGAAAACAGAGTAATCCGTTTCCCCTCAAACGTTCGTTGGTGCCCCCGGTCCGACTCGAACGGACACGTCCTAAAGGACACAGGCCCTCAACCTGCCGTGTATGCCAATTCCACCACGGGGGCGAACGAAGAAAGTATAGCCGATCTCCTCACATAAATCAAAGATCACAAGCGCTTTTTTGAACGATACACTCCCTCTATCGCTCTTCGATGCTGTACTCGTACTGGGCTTCTTCAGTTGTCACAGAGGTTGCCCCGCTGATGATCACCACGGCGCTGGTATTGCGCGAAAGCCCGTTGATCTGGATAGTCGCTTGACCATCGGCATTGACCTGTGCCCGCTCCACGCCCACCAGTTTGCCATCTTGCAAGGCCAGCACCTGAACAATCCAACGCTGGGGCAGCCGGTTGTCGGTCAATATCCACCCCTGGCTCTCCCAGCCATCTGCCCCA
>JAHEML010000539.1 GCA_024643705.1 Caldilineaceae bacterium
AGGAAGAGGGTGGACGTCATACCCCGATTTTCCCTGGGTATCGCCCCCAATTCTACATTCGCACCATGGACATCACAGGTGCACTGACCCTGGCAGAGGGCATTGAGATGGTGATGCCTGGTGATAACGCTGCATTTACCGTCGAGTTGATCTCGCCGGTTGCGTTGGAGAATGGTGGTCGGTTTGCCATTCGCGAGGGTGGCCGCACTGTGGCTGCCGGTGTCATCACCGAAATCGTTAAATAGTAGTTTTCGACTTTCCGGGAAGTGTGACGCTTCCCGGAAAGTTTGCATAGGCGAGTAGCTCAACTGGCAGAGCGGCGGTCTCCAAAACCGCAGGTTGCAGGTTCAAGTCCTGTCTCGCCTGCCACAGAAAATGACCACCGGCTGGTGTCGGTGGTCATTTTCCGCCAGGGATTCGCGTATCAGACATACGCGTGTACACGTCTTATTTACAAGCAATAGTTATTTACAAGTAATAGTTACAAACAACATGTGTGTAAAGCAACACGAAACGGTTGTCAGACCGGATGTACCGGCGAAAAGAGAGAGTAAATAGTGACTCGATCATCTTCTGTTCCAAACAGCGAAAATGCAATTGTACGGTATGTGCGCGATACCCGTGCAGAGTTGTCCAAGGTTACCTGGCCGACCAGAGAGGAGGGGACCAGGCTGACAGTTGTTGTGTTGATTGTCACCTTTGTCGCCGCCATCTTCTTGTTCTCGTTTGATTCACTGTTTAGCTATCTGGTGACGCTCTTTCTCCAAGTATTTTAGGGAGAAGAAAGAAACCAGGCGCGAGCAATGGATGTGAATTGCTCGCCAATATCTGTTGCGCCGATAGCCAAATTTGTGATGGTACGCGCATGGGAGGCGAAAATGGACGAACAAACTGAAGTGTTGGAACAAGAGAACGATTTCCAGGAAGACTCTTTGGTTGAAGACGAAGAGGAGAGTGGCCCGAAATCTGAGTGGTTTGTGATTCATTGCTATTCGGGCATGGAAAACAAGGTCAAAAAGAATCTGGAACATCGGGCCGAATCCATGGCCATGACCGACCGGATCTTGCAGGTGGTTGTGCCCACCGAAACCGAAATAGAGATCAAGGACGGTGTGCGCCGAGAAGTCGAACGACGGGTTTTCCCTGGCTATATTTTGATCGAGATGTTGATGGATGAGGATAGCTGGTATGTGGTGCGCAACACACCGGGTGTTACCAGTTTTGTGGGCATGGGGAACAAGCCAAGCCCATTGAGCGCGGATGAAGTCGAGCGTATTATGAGCCGCATCGAATCTGACGAGCCTCGTGTGAAGGTCAGCTTTGACTTGGGCGAACGTGTGAGAATTACCGAAGGGCCTTTTGCCGAGTTTACCGGTGTGGTCGATGCGATTGAGCCGGATAAAGGTCGTGCAAGAGTAATGGTCAGCTTTTTTAACCGGGAAACACCGGTTGATGTAGATTTTCTCCAGTTGGAACGGGAAACGTAAGGAGCAACAATCGTGGCAAAGAAAATCAAGGCAATTGTCAAATTGCAAATTCCGGCAGGCAAGGCGAATCCGGCCCCCCCAGTGGGTACGGCTCTTGGCCCGCACGGTGTCAACATTATGGGTTTTTGCAAAGAGTACAACGCGCGAACCCAGGGCCAGATCGGCCAGATTATTCCTGTGGATATTACCATTTTTCAGGACGGATCGTTTAATTTTGTCACCAAAACACCTCCTGCCGGTGATCTGATCAAAAAGGCTGCAGGTATCAACAAGGGAAGCTCGGAGCCAAACAAAACCAAAGTTGGCAACATTACACGGCAGCAGGTACGCGAGATCGCGGAGATCAAGCTAAAAGACCTGGGCGATCTGCCTTTGGACAGCGCAATGCTCATGATCGAAGGCACCGCCCGCAGCATGGGTGTCAACGTAGTCGATTAACCAATATCATTTCATCGTGGGAGGGGTCTTGCACCCCGTCTGCACCACAAGGAGTCAATCTAATGGCACGTCATGGCAAGCGGTATACGGCCCTTCGGTCAGCGGTGGATCGCAACACAATCCATTCCCCTGCCGAGGCGGTTGCAGTGGTCAAAAAAGGCGCTACTGCGAAATTTGATGAAACCATCGAAATTCACCTGAACACCAGTGTCGATCCTCGTCACGCTGATCAGCAAGTGCGCGGGGTGGTCACATTGCCCCATGGCACAGGGCGCGATGTGCGCATCCTCGTCTTTGCCGGGCCAGATGGTCAGGGCAATGCCACCGAGGCCGGTGCTGATTATGTGGGTGGAGATGATCTGGCAAACAAGATTCAGGGTGGTTGGCTGGATTTTGATGTGGTTCTGGCAACACCCGATATGATGCGGGTTGTGGGCCGGTTGGGCCGGGTGCTTGGCCCACGGGGTATGATGCCAAGCCCGAAGGCCGGCACAATTGTGCAAGCGGACGATCTTGGTCGGGTGATCCAGGAAACCCGCTTGGGGCGCGTGGAATTTCGTGTCGACAAGACCAGCAACATCCATGCACCCTTGGGCAAAAGCAGCTTTAGCGAAGAGAAGTTGATGGGCAATTTGACAGCTTTTATGGAGGCTATCATTGCTGCCAAACCGGCTGCTGTCAAGGCTTCGTATCTGCGCAAAGTGACATTGACCAGCACAATGGGTCCAGGCGTCAAGGTTGACATCGCAGCGGCCTCGGCTCTCACCCAGGATTAAGAGTAGCAGGCTACTTTTCGTTTCAGAATTTGCTCTGAAACGAAAAAGCGGGTAGACTGGTTTAGTCTATTAATTGAATAGAACACTGTATTGTTCGTGCTCAAGACAGCAGGTGCATTGCTCAATTGCGAATCTCACCATTCGCTACCTGCCGAGGCAACAACGTAACGGTGCTCTCTGGATAAGGCCGACAGGCCATCCTTTGTTGCCCTTTTACGCCTCTGTGTCTTTTGCACAGGGGCGTTTTTGTTGCCCAAGCGCAACGGGTAAACCCCGTTGCACAAAATTCTATGGAAAGGAGGAAATTCACTTGGCAATCACTCGTCAGAAGAAAGAAGAATTAGTCGCTTTGTACAAAGAGCATGTTGCACGTTCTTCGGCTCTTGTCTTCACCGATTACCGTGGGGCAAACGTTGGTAAGATCAATAATTTGCGCGATCGAATGCGTAGCGCAGACACGGCCTATTTGGTCACCAAAAAGACGTTGCTGAAGCTGGCCCTGGAGCAGAGTGGCCGCAGCGTTGATCTAAGCGATGTGATGGATGGTTCTACCGCCGTCGCATTTGTGGGTGATGACATCGGCACCGGTGTCAAGGCCCTGAAGGATTGGATCAAAGCAGAGAACGATACCGTTCGGATTACCGGTGCTCTGCTGGACAATGATGTTCTTAGTGTTGCCCAGGCCGAATCGTTGGCTGATCTGCCCACCCGTGAGCAGATGCTTGCTAAACTGCTGGCAACGATTATTGCCCCGGCAAGCCAGCTTGTACGCACGATCAACGAGCCTGGTGCCAGCCTGGCACGTGTCATCAAAGCTCACGCCGACAAGGAAGCTGCATAGATGCTGTTTTCGGCCACCCATGTGGCTGGAAATATCGTATGTGATCAGACTGCAGTCAACCAAAAGCAGCGTGAACGAGAAATTAGATTCTACATTTTTGACTATACCTTACTGGAGGAATTGAACAATGGCAGATTTGAGTGCGATCAAGG
>JAHEML010000540.1 GCA_024643705.1 Caldilineaceae bacterium
CACCCGCATCCCTGGTTTCTTGTGCTTCTGCTGAAACTCCACCGATTTCTTAAAAAAGTCCAGACCCATCAGGGTGGGTTCGCCCCCCTGCCAGGCAAAGGTCACTTCGGGAACCCGCTGACCCTCGATGTATTGCTTGGTGTACTCTTCCAGCAATTCCTCGTCCATGCGGAAGTTGCTGCCGGGATACATGGCCTCTTTGCTCAAGAAATAGCAATAGGTGCAGTCCAGGTTGCAGATGGCTCCCCTGGGCTTGAGCATGATGTGGAAGGCAGGTGGCGGCGCGATCACGCCACTGGTCAATTGGGATGGTGTTTGGAGGGTTACAGGGGGCATTGCAAGGATTTCTCCGTCGTATGTTGCGTAATGCTACATCTGGGCAAATCGAATCTGCATAAATTGACGCAATTTTGAAATCGAGCGATAGGCACTACGAGCTTCCTCTCTGTCCGCCGAGTCGCCAGGATAACGATAGAGTACAGCGTAACGGTCAAGAACGATAAGCAAGTCACGCTGAAAAGCCAATGTGCTTTCGTATGGCAGACACAACCCCAGCAGATCGATCAGATTGTGTGTACGCGGAACAGGTGCGCCATATTCTTGCAAAAGTGCTTTCAGATACTTTTCGGCGGCTTGTTGAGCATGGAAACAGACGGCATCGTAATTTGGCCGGTTACGCGCTCGCATTTCGCGGCCAGCCGTGGCAAAGTCACCTTCTGCTTTCTCGATCCACTCAAGGGTCAGGTCGTTCATAGATAACCTTGCCCCGATTGGTAACTTCCTGCAAGAATCGATCCCCCATTGCAATCCGACGTGAAAGATTCTCTGGTGTACGTACAAGCAAGTCCAGACCATATCGATAGGGAATCGCCTGACAGATACGAATGGCCTGTTGTGTATCCGTTAGGGCGGTCTTCATCACGACCAAAAGATCGACATCGCTATCAGCATCCGGCGTGCCATACGCGTATGATCCGAATAGGATGATTTGTTCTGGATCAAAGAGTTCGACAATTTGGCGCGCTGTATCCTCTATCACTCGTCGTGACACAACTTTCCGTTTAGTGTTGGATAGTACAGCAACAGCTTGTGACATGACTTCCCTCGCTGATAAGCCTACCCACCCAATTCCGGCACATCCACCCAGCGGCGCTCGGCCCAGGCTTGATAGCCCAACTCGGCCAACTGCACACCCTTGGCCCCTTCCATCAAATCCCAGCGGAAGGGCGTATCCTCGACCACATGGCGCAGGAAGGCTTCCCACTGGATTTTGAAGGCATTTTCGTAGTTCTGGTTGTTGGGCATCCACTGCCAGGTATCGAAGAACTTGATGGGCTGGGTGATGTCCGGGTTCCAGACTGGCTTGGGTGTATAGGCATCGCCCTGCACCACACACTCGCGCAGGCCAGCCACCGCGCTGCCCCGTGTGCCATCCACATGCACTGTCAGCAGATCATCCCGACGCACACGGGTAGTCCAGGATGAATTGAACTGGCAGATCACCCCATTTTCCAACTCGAAAATGGCATAGGCCGCATCATCGGCATCGGCGGCGTAGCGATTGCCCCGCTCGTCCACCCGGTCGGGCAGATGCACCGCGCCCTTGCAGGCAAGGCTGCTGATCGGCCCGAAGAGATTGTCGATCACATAACGCCAGTGGGCGAACATGTCCAAAATAATGCCGCCGCTCTCCGACTTTTGGTAATTCCACGACGGACGCTGGGCTGGCTGGTCGATGCCGTCGAAGACCCAATAACCAAACTCGCCCCGCACCGACAAGATGCGGCCAAAAAAGCCGGTGTCGATGAGATATTTCAATTTCAGCAGGCCAGGCAGAAAGAGCTTGTCCTGCACAACCCCGTTCTTCACCCCTGCATCCCGAGCCGCCTGGGCCAGGCGCACAGCCTCGGCTGTGGTGGCCGCGGTGGGCTTCTCACAATAGACAGCTTTGCCCGCAGCAATGGCTTTTAGGGTATTCTCCACCCGCAGGTTCGTTGCCAGTGCGTCGAAGTAAATCTGATTGGCGTCGTCGGCCAGCGCGCTGTCCAGATCGGTGGTCCATCGTTCGACGCCGTGGGTGGAAGCCAATCGTTGCAATTTGTCGGCGTTGCGGCCCACCAGTACAGGCTCGGGCACAATGCGGTCGCCGCTGGCTGTGGCAACGCCCCCCTGCTGACGAATCGCCAGAATCGAGCGCACCAGATGTTGGTTTGTGCCCATGCGTCCGGTGACGCCGTTCATAATGACGCGAATTGGAATAATTGCCATCGAATGATTGCTCCTATGCAAGAAGTGAACGCGCCGGAAGGCAGATGCCACGGATCAATGCTGTGTGTTCAAGCTGGGGCGCGGGAATCAATACCTGTGACAGAATAGCATAGGTGTGGGGTTGGGGCAATGTTCTTGATTTCAGATCACCCCTATGGATTGCATAAGAAAGTTCTTATGCAACCCTAAGCTTCCCCCTCACCTTCCGCTCTCCAATTATAGTTGAATCCGGACAAAAACCGGCACATCGCAGACAAATTGACGACGACTATTGGGGCCGTTAGTACTCTCAGGACTTCTGCAGATACGCCTCCACAATCCGCCCCAAAAATGCTTCCTGATCCCCGGCCCACAGCCGGTTGGAAAAAATTTCCACCTCGTTGAAACCGTCAAAGCCCGCACCCTCCACCCAACCGCGTATCTGGCGAATGGGGATGCAACCCTCGCCCATCAGGCCCCGGTCGTTGAGCAGATCCTCGGTGGGTGTGCGCCAATCGCAGATGTGAAAGGCAAAAATGCGCCCGGCCTCGCCACAGCGCTCGATCTCGGCTTGCAGTTGCGGATCCCACCAAAGATGGTAGACATCCACCGCCACACCGACCAAGGGCGAGTTGATGGCGTCGCAGATGTCGTTGGCCTGTTGCATGGTGTTGATGGCCGAACGGCTATCCGCGTACATGGGGTGCAGTGGTTCCACCGCCAACCGAACACCTGCTGCCGCGGCCTGGGGCAACACGGCTTCGATCCCTTCCCGAATCTGCGCCCGGCTGACATCCAGGGGCTGACCAGGCACAGCCCCGCAAACCAGCACAATCAGCGGCGCGCCCAACGCGGCGGCCTCGTCGATGGCCCGCCGGTTGTCGTCGATGGCGGCCTGACGACCCGCAACCGTAGCCGCGGGGAAGAAACCGCCCCGGCACAGAGAGACGACAGACAGCCCCGCGTCCCGCATGCGCTGACCGGTGGCGGCGATATCCCGGCCATTCAGCGCATCCCGCCAGACGGTCATCCCTTTCACCCCGTGGGCGGCAAAACGGTCGATGGCGGTTTCGATGGGCCAGGGTTTGGTGGTGATGGTGTGGACGCAGAGTTTGGATGTATTGGAAAGTGGTTGGCTCATGGAAGGTTGGCTCCTGGTGAGGAATTAAGTTTCATACAAAAGCTTTAACGCAAAGAGGCAAAGGCGCAAAGAAATCTGTCTGCCCATTGCGTCTCTGCGTCTCTGCATCCCTGCGCCTTTGCGTTAAAAAAAGAGCTTTATGCTATTGCTGTGCCGCGGCGCAGAGCCACGACGAGACTGGTGACGAAGAGTACAAGGGCCACCGGTGCCCAAATCATTCTCTCCCCGGCACTGGGCGTAATCAAATTCAGGATCAAGCTAAGAGTGGCAAAGACGACAGCCAGCCACACCCATCGCCGG
>JAHEML010000541.1 GCA_024643705.1 Caldilineaceae bacterium
CAACATTGCCCGTCAGCATCAATTCTCACGGCTTCATCGCAGACAGTGCCCGCCAGGCAGCAGACGACTACTGGCCCGGCCATGCGCTGATCATGGGGAAGATCGGGCGAGAGCGGGGGTGGTCCCCCCCTTCACGCCAGCAGTACGACGCGTCCATTGGACTGCGGGGGGCCGATTTTATTGGCACACCGGACGAAATCATCGAGAAGATTCTCTTTCAGCACAGCATCTTCGGCCATCAGCGGCTGCTGCTGCAACTGGGGGTGGGGACGATTGAGCATGCCAAGGTGATGCACGCCATCGAGTTGCTGGGGACAAAGGTTGCACCGGTGGTGCGGGAAGAGATTGCAAAAAGAAGCGAGAAACGTCAAACGTGAGACAGGACGGCATGTCTCATGTTTGACGTTTCTTTGCTCTGGTCTACGCTTTGTCAATCAGGAAACCATTGCTTTGGCATCATTACTTTGGCGCCACTACCTCAGCATAGTAACTTCCGCTGGGCGCGCTGCCCAACAGCGGACGGATAGCGCTCAGCATCTCCGGTGGGATGTTTTGTGCCGACGCCCGATGGTGATCGGCGCTCGCCCACACTTCGATCATCACCAATTTGGTCGGATCATCCTGGTTGTGGAGCAGTTGACACGAAATGTTGCCCGCCGAGCCTGTTATTATGGGGATGATCGACAACAGAAATGTGCGCAACTCCTCGGTTTTACCTTCGGCGGCCTGCATTTCACCCATGCGAATCACGCTCATCCCTGTCTCCCTCTACCCTGAATCACAACGCAAAACCAACCTATCTCGCAAAGACCATCACCCTGTTATTGTCCGCGTCGACCACCAGCAGGGAATCATCTGTGGGATCAACCGCCAGCCCATTTGGTTTGGCGAACCGGTTGAGTTCGGTGCCATATTTGCCAAAGGACGATTGCAGTTTGCCTTCGTTGGAAAAGACGTAAACCTGGGCAAATTGCGGATCGGATGCATAGACTGTACCATCGCCGCCCACGGCCAGATAAGCCTTGTCCCAAATGTCTTTGCTCTCCCAGCTTGGCACGGGCCATTCGGCAAAGGCAACCATCTCGGGGGCGAGCAACTGAATACGCCGGTTCCAAATATCTGCCACGTAGATGATTCCCGTATTGGGGTCCACGGCAACATCCACTGGCTCCTCGAAGCGACCCAATACAACACCACCACCACCTACTTGGTTGACATACTCCCCGGCAGGCGTATACTCCACGATGCGCTTGTTGCCCGTGTCGGCCACGAGCAGGTTTCCGTTCTGTGCAATGGCGATTCCCCGGGGGCCAAAGAGGGCAAACGGGTTCTGGTTCTCCCCGTCGATAATGTCAAAGTTACCCCATTTGCGCAAGAAATTCCCCTGGCTGTCAAAGGCTTGGATGCGCCCATTCCAGGTATCGGCCACAAAGATCGTGCCATCGTCGCCCACGGCCACACCCCACGGCTCGCGGAACTGGCCGTCACCCAGGGCAAGCGGCCCGCTGCCGTCCGGGTCGACACATTGGCCCGCTGCTCCGTCTGCAATGAAACAAGTGCTGCCAAAAGCCCGCACGAAGTTTCCAGCCTGATCAAGAATAACGACGCGGTTGTTACCTGCGTCGACAATATAGCGCGTGCCGTCGATGCCCACAGCGATGTCTCTGGGCTGCACCAATGGCGTGTTGCCAAAAGCACCTGCATAGACACTCTGCGCTGCCAGGTCGATTTCCATGTAATCGAAGGCAGGGCTTGCGGCGGTGGCAGCGGCGTCGGTGGGGGTTACGTTCAGGTCCCAAACGACGTTGGCGATATCCCGGCGCACATACATGCGGAACTCGTGGCGATGGGGCCAGGCGGTCACTGTTTCGCCGGGATGGTTGCGGTAGAACCAGATTTGCCACAAGCGGGAACGGCGGGTTGGGTCGGTGAATGCACCCCAGATTTGCGATAGGGTCAACCCTTTAGAGCGACCCGCTTCTGCGTCCCATTCGCCCTTGTAGCTCTCCTCCGGCCACCAGACCAGCCGGTAGTTGCGGCTGACGTAATCCCGCTGTACATAGGGTTCTACTTTGTCGTAATTGTTGCTGCCTACCAGAATCACGGGGGCATCCATGGAGTCGGCAGAAGGATTTTTGCCATAGAAAACATTGTTGGGATAAAAACGCATATACCAGCTCATGGGCCAGGCCACATCATCATCGTAGGCTACGCGGATGCTTTTGTCGCCCACGGTGCGCTCGCTGATGGTGTCGATCTCGGCCAGTGCGCGTTTGATGTCTGGGCCAGCGTGGGCATAGACCAGATACTCGGTTGCCATGTCGTAATTGATATAGGTGAGCATGTAGCTGAAACGGATGGTGAGAAGGGTCAGCAGGGCGGCTATGCCGATGGCAGAAAGACGCAAGGCCAGGGCCAGCCCGCTCTTTTCGATCCAACGCCACCCGGCATAAAGCAGCGCGCCGCTGGCGCCAAGGGCCAGAAAGAAGCGCACCGTCGCGCCCAGGCTTTCCACATCCCGGCCGGCAAACGGCACGCCCGCTTTAAGCACGCTAATCAACGCAAAACCCAACGCTGGCAGCAGAAGCAGCAACCAGTAGCCATTCTTGGCCCGCACCACGCCCCAATCTGTCCTGCTAACCAGAGAGCCAAGCCACCATCCGCCAAAGAGTGTCATGGGCTGGGCAATATGGGTGAGTAGCCAGGGCATCTTCTCGCCTGCGTAGGAATAGGCCACCCATGCGCCCCCAACCCAAAAAAGCAGAAATATCGCAAAATAGCGACATGCATCCCCTGGCGACAGCAAAAAGCTGGGCGAGGATGGTTTGGCTTTCCCTTCCGCCATTTTCTCGCTTTGGCTGGCGGTTTCATCCTGCTGCCCGGCAGGCAGATCGGTCGAGGGTGTCGCAACCCACTGCCCACGCCACAGCCCGGCCAAGACGGCGACACCGCCTCCCGCTGTCAACAGCGCGGGCAAGAATTCGTAGAGCGTGGTCAAAAAGCCATAATAATACCAGGGCTGACTGCCCCGCTGCACAGCCTGTTGGCCTATCCAATAGCCCAGGCTACCCACAACGCCGGTTGCCAGCCCCCGCAAAGGGTTGGTGAAAAATGTTGTAAAGAAGACGATTTCGATTGTCCAGAAGAAAAGCATCAGACCGGCCCAGGTCGCCATGGTCGGATGGTCCTGTTCGTCGTCGCCCCGTTTGATCCCAACGAACCAATACCAAGCCACAGCAACAGCAACAAAGCTCACAATTGCCACAAGCAGCGCCCAACGGGCCACTGATTCATTGGTGATCGACGGGGACGACCAATCCACTTTCTCCCAGGGCAAGACAAGGTAACCCAATGGGGCCGTGAAAGGCAGAATCAGGGTGAGCATGACGACAGCCAGATCCATTTCGGGCAACGAACGGAAACGCTGCCAGCCATTCTGACGTAGGTTGATGATGAGAATCCCAATCGCGATAAGCAAAGCCAAGCCAACAATCGCCAGAGAAATCGTATGGCCCGTACCCTCGGCGGGGCGCAAGAGAAAGGCCAGAGCAGCCGCAGCGCCCAACACAGCGATCAGGAAAGAGCGATGCCCCAAACTGCGCCATACAGCCAGCCCGCCCGCAAAGGCACCAAAGAGCGCGCCTGTCATAAACTGATTTTCTTTGGCAATAAAGCCAAACG
>JAHEML010000018.1 GCA_024643705.1 Caldilineaceae bacterium
CCCGGCAAATTCGGGCAGATCGTTGAGGGTCTTGTCCCGGTAGCGGGTCACGATGGCTTCCAGCAGGGCTTCTACCTGGACAATGTCCACCAGATAGCCATGTTGATCCAACGTCGCGCCCTCCAATTGAATTTCCAGCCGGTAGTGGTGGGAATGCCACTGGTTTTCTGCGCCCCAGTCGCCACCGACAAGGAAGTGTTGGCCTGTAAAATCGCGCTGCACGGCAAGGGTATACATGGGGATGCTCCTTCGATTGCGAATAGGGGGGTGAAACGTAAAACGTGATGCGTGTAACGTGAGAAAGGTCGAGTACTCTCACGTTTTACGTCTCAGGCATCACGCCAAATTTTTCTTTTCTGCGTAGTGCAACATCACCTGCACCGTCTCTGCGGGCTGCTGATCGATGAGACGGTAGGCGTCGGGCGCTTCTGCCACGGGGAAACGGTGGCTGATCAGCCGATCCACAGGCAGATGGGCCAGGAAACGCCACGCGGACTGCATGCGCCGGGCCTTTGTCCAGCGTCCGCTCAGGCTGGGCGCTAGGGTGCTCACCTGGCTGCTGATGATCTGGATTCGGTTGCGGTGGAAGTGCTCACCCAAATCCAGGCTGGCCCGTTTGTTGCCATACCACGAACCCACCACGATGCGCGCGCCGTAGCCCGCGCTCTGCACGGCTTGATCCAAGGCCGCGGGTTGGCCGGACAACTCGAAGATCAGGTCGGCCCCTTGGCTCTCGGCCAGAGATGTGGAGAGAGTTGACATCTCGGCAGGGTCGATAGTCTGGGTTGCACCCAATGCCTGGGCTACTTCCCGGCGGGCAGGGATGGGATCAACGGCGATGAGATCGGCCAAGGGGAACTGGGCCAGCAGCGCGGTTGTCAGTAGCCCCACAATGCCCAGGCCAAAGACCACCACCCGCTCCCCCATAAGAGGCGCACCGTCCATTGTCAGGTTGACAGCGGTCTCGGCGTTGGGGAGCAGGGCGGCCCGCTCCGGTTCTATCCCTGCTGGCAGTGGAATCAGCGCAGTCGGCGCGATGCAAAAGTGGCTTTCGTGGGGGTGGAAGGCGAAGACCAGCCGCCCCCGCCATTCTTCCGCAACGCCCGCGCCCAGATCGGTCACCCGCCCCACACAGGCGTATCCATATTTCAAGGGGTAGTTCAGCCCGCCAGAAAGCGCGGCAATGGAGGTGTCTATCGCCACGCCTTGGGGGAGCTGGCCCCGATAGAAGAGCATTTCTGTGCCAGGGCTGATGGCGGAAACGATTGTTTCGATGAGCACTTCACCCGCTGCAAGGGGTGGTGTTTCCTCTTCGATAACAGCGGACTGGCCCGGCGCAACAAAATAAACACTGCGCCGCTTCACGCCAGCGCTCCCCAGAGTGTAGCGTCGGGGCCGACCTGGACGATCTGGGGGTTGACCAGACGGGGGGCAGGGTGCAGCAGCCGGTTGATGGCGTGAATGCCGCCTACAAACACTGGGGCAACAGTCACGACCGCGTAGTCGGCCAGGCCATCCGCCAAAAATGAGGTGAGGATCGAGGGGCCACCTTCAACCATGAGCGAGGTCAACCCCATTTCGCCCAACCGAACAAGCAGTGCCGCCAGATCGACCTGCCCTTGGCTGGTAGCAGGCAGGCGTATAATGCGGGCACCGGCGGCTTCTAGCGCGTGCTGACGCTCCTGGGGTGCGGCGTGGGTGGTTGCCACCCAGACAGAGTGGGGCATTTGCAGCAGGCGAGCGGTTGCAGGCAGCCGTAGCTGGGAATCCACCACCACCGGCTGTGGATTGTCACCCTGCACCAGACGCACGGTCAGGCTGGGGTCATCGGCCAAAGCTGTGCCAATGCCTACGAGGATACCGGCATGGGCGGCGCGCAGGGCGTGGGTCATTTCCAAGGATTCGGGCGCACTGATGGCGAGGGGTTTGCCCGCTTCGGCGGCAATGCAGCCGTCCAGGCTTTGGGCGTAGCTGAGGGTAACGAAAGGACGGCCTTTGGCTGTGAAAGAGGCGGAGGCTATTTTCTGCATGCGGCCCAATAGGGGCTGGTAGGCGAGTGTGAGCGGATCGGCTTTTTCCAATGCATTGCCGTTCAAGTCGAACATGTGGCGCATCCGGCCCGCTTTGGTGCGCAGATAAGCAGCGTTTTCCCGGTTGATGCTGGGCTGCATGGCAATACGCTGTTCGACTAACAGGTTGTGATTTTCCAGGCTCTCCACTTTGGCCGGGTTGTTGGTGAGCAGGCGAATGGAGCGCACATCCAGCGCCTGCAAAATGAGGACGGCAGGGGTATAATCCCGCTCGTCGGCCTGATGGCCCAGGAGTAAGTTGGCGTCTACGGTGTCGTAGCCTTGATCCTGCAAATTGTAGGCCCGCAACTTTTGTGCCAGCCCAATGCCCCGTCCCTCTTGCCGCAGATAGACGATGACGCCGCGCCCTTCGGCGGCGATGGATTGCATGGCATTTGCCAACTGTTCGCCGCAGTCGCAGCGCTGTGAGCCAAGCACGTCGCCGGTGAAACATTCCGAGTGGACACGTACCAACACGTTGTTGTGCCCGGAAATGTCACCCATTACCAGGGCCAGGTGCTCCTTGTTGTCCCAATTGTTGCGGAAATGAATCAGTTGGAACTCGCCATCTGGGGTGGGGATGCGGGCAGTCACGCTCTGCGTCACTTGCTTTGGGACGGTCGATGTTAGCGAGTAGTGGGGGTCGGATTTAGATGTGGCAGACATCGCTTGTCCCGCAATGGAAAAGGCTGTTGGATAGGCAAAATCGGACTTCTATCAAGAATCCGATTTTGGTACAACGAGTGTATCGAAAAGCGAGACGCCCGTAAAGTGAGAGTACGGACGGCTCGCTTGAGTTTCGTGCGCTGGATTGGCTATCAGCCAAAACGTTCTTCCAACCAGGGATCGCCTTCCATGTGGTAGCCGTGGCGTTCCCAGAAGCCGGGACGGTCGCCTTGCATAAACTCCAGTCCCCGCAACCATTTGGCGCTCTTCCAGAGATATTTCTTGGGCACGAGCAGGCGCATGGGGTAGCCGTGGTCCGGGTCCAGGGGTTTGCCATCGTAGAGGTAGGCCAACATGGTATCGTCATCGTCCAGCACATCCAGCCCAATGTTGGTGGTGTAGCCCTGATCGCAGTGGGCCATCACGTGGGTGGCTGCCGGGTTCACGTTTAGCAGTTCGACGAAATCTCGCCAGGCTACGCCTGTCCAGGTGGTGTCCAGCTTGCTCCACCGGGTGACGCAATGGATATCGACGGTTTGGGTCTTTTGGGGCAGGGCCATGAGATCGGCCCAGGAGAAGCGCTTTTCTGCATCTACCAGCCCAAAGACCCGCAAATCCCACCCCTCCAAATTTTGGTAGCGCACGGTCGGGCCGTAGGTGAGGACGGGGAACCGTTCGCTGAGAAACTGGCCGGGAGGCGTGCGTGTATCCCGGTTTTCGCCGGGCAGGTTCTTGACCCGCTTGAGTCGTTCAACTTTTTTGAATGGGTTTTCGATGCGCATGGCTTGCCCTCCTATTTGGGCGACTTGTCCTGATTGGCTTCCCCACAGGGTTCACGCAGGGCGAACGGTTGAACAATAGCCGATCCGACCAATTGGGTACGTAATCCGACTTCCCGAACAAGAAATGGGCAAGAAAACAGTAACCTGTGGGTAAGAACAGGTTTATCTATTCGACTATCTATTCGACGAATCGCTTCAACACCAGGGTGGCATTCTGGCCGCCCAAACCAAACCCGTTGCACAGCCCCGCATCCACCCGATGTGCTCTGCTCTGATTCGGCACGTAGTCCAGATCGCAGTCGGGGTCGGGGATTTCGTAGTTGATGGTGGGCAGCACCCGGTTTTCCTGCATGGCTTTGACAAGTACTGCCGCGCTTTGCGCGCCTGCCCCGCCCATGGCATGGCCGATGCTGCTTTTGATGCTGGTGATGGGAATCGCATAGGCTGCTTCGCCAAAAACCCGTTTGATGGCAGCTGTCTCCATTGTATCGTTGAGCATTGTGCCTGTGCCGTGGGCTACAATCCAGTCGATGTCTGTGGCGGCCAATCCGCTTTCGGCCAGGGCCAGGGACATGCAGGTGGTTGCGCCTGCGCCGGATGGCTCTGGGGCAACCATATCGTAAGCGTCTTCGCTGAGCGCGTAGCCGGCAAACTCGGCCAGAATTGTCGCGCCCCGGGCCTGGGCGTGTTCCAGTGTTTCCAGCACAAGAACACCCGCGCCTTCGCCCACCACCATGCCGTCCCGGTTGCCGCTGAAGGGCGCGCAGGCTTTTTGCGGGTTGTCGTTGTTGGTGCTGGCCGCGCCCAGGCGGCTGAAGGTGGTGATGATCATTTTGGAGAGGTAGCCCTCTGCGCCGCCCGCAATCATCACATCGGCGTCGCCCCGTTGCAGCCGACGCGCGGCTTCGCCAATGGATGTGATGCCGGTGGCGCAGGCTGTCACTTGGCTGTTGGTGGGGCCGGTCACGCCCAGCTTGATGGCGACAAATGTGGGCGTGCCGCTGATGAGGGCGGATGTGCCGTTGGCTGGGTTGAAGCGCCGGGGGCCACCTTCGGTCAATTTGGCGCTCTCCTCTTCCACGATGTCCCAGCCGCCAAAGGCCAGGCCGATTTCCACGCCGATACGTTTGCGGTCTTCCTGTTCCAAGTTCAGGCCCGACATGGCAACTGCGTCCTGGGCGGCTTTGAAGGCGAATTGGGTCCCCCGGCTTGTGCGCCGGGCCTCTTTGCGGTCCATATACGCGCCGGGTTCCCAATCGTTCACCCGGCCATTGATCTGGGTGGGGAACTCGGACGCGTCCCAGTGGGTGATGGCGCTGGTTCCCGATTTGCCCGCGGCCATCTGCTCCCAAGAGGAAGGCAGGTCGTGGCCCAAGGGGGTGATCAGTCCAACACCAGTGATGACGACCCGGCGTGAAGTGGGAGAATGTCCGTTTGTGTTCATAAATGTGCCAACCATTTCGATAGATGGTGCGGGGATGTTAGTACACAATACATATCACGATGAGGCGACAATTGTCAATGATGGCTCAGGGCGTCGGATGGGGAAAATGGCAAACTACCTGCAACAAGGAGGGGTGAGACGTGAAACGTGAGAGTACCATCCTTTCTCACGTTTCACGTCTCACCCCTCTCCGATCACCCCAAACTATGACCTTTTCTCAATCAAAACGCAATCCGCAATATATTCCCTAGCGCATGGTCAACGCCATTACAGCTTTTTGCGCGTGCAGCCGGTTCTCGGCCTCGTCGAAGACCACGGAATTGGGGCCGTCGATCACACCATCGGTGACTTCGATGTTACGGTCAGCGGGCAGGCAGTGCATGTAGATGGCATTCTCTTTCGCCAGGGCCATGCGCCGTTCGTCGGTGATCCAATCGGTGTATTGGGCGCCGATGGCTGCGCTCTCGTCGTTGTCGCTGGTGGTGAGCAGTGCGCCCCAGCTTTTGGGGTAGACAATATCTGCATCGGCGAAACCTGCGTCAAAATCGTCCAATTGCTCGAAGCTGCCGCCATGTTTGCGCACATTGTCTTTGGCCTGCTGCACAATATCCGGCATCAGTTTGTACTCCGGCGGGTGGGTCAGGCGCACGTTCATGCCAAAACGGGTCATCTGCAAAATGAGGCTTTGGGGCACCGAGATGGGTTTCTGGTAGCTGCTGGCGTAGGCCCAACTGACGTTGATCGTCTTGCCGCGCGGGTCGCCCACTTTTTCGATAATCGTCATCAGGTCGGCCAGAATCTGGAAGGGGTGGTAGACATCGCACTGCATGTTGAGCACGGGCACACGGCTGGCCGCGGCCACCTGGTTGATGTATTGGTTGCCAAAGGCCCAGTCGCACTGGCGGATGGCGATGCCGTCGTAGTAGCGACCGTAGATTTCGCCGATCTCCTTGGCCGTGTCGCCGTGGCTGATCTGCGTCGTCGTGCTGTCGATGAAGGCCGCGTGGCCGCCCATCTGGGCCATGCCCACCTCGAAGCTAGAGCGGGTGCGGGTGCTGGTGAAGAAGAAGAGCAGGGCCAGGGTCTTGTCTTCCAGCAGGGGATGGCGGATGCCCAGTGCCCTATCGCGTTTGAGCTTGAAGGCTACATCCATGACTGTTTCGATCTCTTCTTTGCTGAAATCCATGTCGCTGATAAAGTCGCGACCGCGCAGGTCTGTTTGCATTCGATACTCCTGAGTTTGGTGAAAATGAGGGTGAAGCTGTGTAGGTGCGGCAAAGCTGAAACGTGAGGCGTGAAACGTGATAAAGGCCAGTACTCTCACGTTTAACGTTTCACTCGTCAGCCTTGCGGGAGTTTTTCATTGCAAAGGCTTTCATGCGCCCCGAATCATCCGCGTCCCGGTTTCCCCGGCCAGTGCCCGCTCCAAGTTGTCTGGATTGGTGATCAGGCAGTGGGCATTCGGGTTGTCGTTGCCTTCGAGAAATTCGATACAGGCGTCGATTTTGGGGCGCATGCTCCCCGCGGCAAAATGGCCCTCGGCCCGGTATTCGACGGCTTCGGCCAGGGTCATGCTGTCCACGTTGCGTTGGTTGGCTTTGCCGAAATTGAGGGCCACCTGCTCGACGCCTGTGCTGATCAGAAGCAGATCTGCGCCCAGTTGCTGGGCCAGAAGGCTACTGGCACGATCTTTGTCGATGACAGCCGAGACGCCCCGCAATTCTCCACTCTGATTGCGCACCACGGGGATGCCGCCACCGCCGCATGCCACCACAATCCAGCCCCACTCGACGGCCTGTTGAATGGCCCGCAGTTCGACGATTTCGACAGGCAGAGGAGAGGCAACCACCCGCCGCCAGCCCCGGCCCGCATCTTCCACCACCCGCCAGCCGGTCGATTCAAAGACCCGGGCCGTGGCTTCGTCCAAAAAACCGCCGATGGGCTTGGTGGGGTTGTCGAAGGCCGGGTCGTTCTCGTCCACCCGCACTTGGGTGACGATGGAAATGGTCTGTTTGGGGATGGCCCGTTGGTGAAATTCGTTGTTCAGCCCCTGTTGCAGCATGTAGCCGATGGACCCTTGGGTGTCGGCCACAATCAGGCTGAGGGGTGTGGTGTGGACTTCGTGGGCGGCTAGCTCGTTGCGCCGCAGAATAAAGCCCACCTGTGGCCCGTTGCCGTGGGTGATGACTGTGCGCCAGCCCTGATCGATCATCCGTGCGATATGGCTGGTGGTCGCCCGTACTGCATCCCACTGGTGGGCGACATCTGGGTGGTTGTTGTCGGCGATAAGCGAATTGCCACCGATGGCGATGACGGCGAGGGGCGATTGGGTGGGCATGGAAGGTTATTTTCCAATCAATGCCGGTAGCACCGCGTAAAACTCGGTCGCTTTCACCACTTCGTCCAGACTCACACTGTCCAGCACAGTATGCGCGGTCACTTCGTCGCCGGGGCCAAAGCCAATGGAGGGGATGCCCGCCTTGCCTGCCCAATAGATGCCGTTTGTGCTGAAGTTCCACTTGCCCGGCGCTGCATCGGGCAGACCGGTGAGGGTGCGCGCCGCCTGCCCCGCCTGTACCAGCGGATGGTTCTCTTCCAGTGCCCAGGCCGGGAAGTATTTCTCCACAGGGAAGACAAAGCCGGTATAGCTGGGGTCGTCGTAGAAGAGCATTTCGACCGTCACATCGCCTTTGGTCCGGTTTTCGGCGGGGATAAGCTGGCGCACCTGCTCGATTACGGCTTCGACTTCCTCGCCAAAAGTGACGCGCCGGTCGATGTAGACTGTGCATTGGTTGGGCACGGCGTTGATGCTGGGCGTCTCCACGGACATATCTGTAACAGTGATTTTGCCGTGGCCCAGAAAGGAGTGATCGCCCAACTCCGGCTCCAGTTTGCTCACGCCGTCGATGACGGGCAACAGCTTGTAGATAGCGTTGTCGCCCAGGTGGTTGCTGGCGGCGTGGGCGCTCTTGCCCTTCGCCACAACTTTCATCTCCACCCGCCCTTTGTGTCCCCGATAGGTGAGCATTTTCGTTGGCTCGCCGATGACGACAAAATCCGGGCGAATGCCTTCGTGTTCCACAAAGGCGTGGGGGGCAATGCCGTCGCACCACTCCTCCATATTGCCAAAATAGTAGGCGGTCCAGCCTTCCAGCAGGCCGAGGCGCTGGGCAATCGCCAGCCCGTAAACCATGCCCGGTGTGCTACCCTTTTCGTCGCACGCGCCCCTGGCATAGAAGATTCCATCCTCGACCTTGCCCTGGAAAGGGTCCCAACGCCATTCGTCCGGGTCGCCGATGCCTACGGTGTCGATGTGGCTGTCGTAGACCAGCACCCGCGGCCCGTTGCCAATGCGCCCCACGGTATTGCCCATGCTATCAAACCAGACTTCGTCGAAGCCCAGCTTTGTCATTTCGGCCTGCACCCGTTCGCCTACGGGGCCAATCTGGGAATCCATGGAAGGGATGGCGCAGATTTCGCGCAAAAATGTGACGATGTCGTCGGCGTGCTCGGCAACCTGGGCTTGCACTTTCGCAATGTCAATGGTGGACATAACCAATCTTTCTAATAATTGGGCAGGGCTTTCCAAAAGTCGCGCAATGGTCTCGTTCATCCGGCTACCTGGCAACGCCTCGTCAACGGGGCTGACAGGAGAGCTTCCGATTCGTCGGGTATTGTATTAAATTATCACTGAACAATTTACACTGAATGGTCTTGTCGTCAGCGGTCCGTCGTCAGTGGTCAATTGATTATAGGAAGGGGCAGGTGGAAAGTCAATCTTCCCGCTCGATCTTTGCGCCCAATGCCCGCAATTTTGTGTCGATAGCTTCGTATCCCCGGTCGATCTGTTGGATGTTGCCGATGGTTGTCTTGCCTTGGGCTGCCAGGGCGGCCAGAATCAGCGCCATGCCTGCGCGGATGTCTGGGCTGGTGATGGGATGGCCCACCAGTCTGCTGGGGCCAACCACCACGGCTCGGTGGGGATCGCAGAGGATGATCTGCGCGCCCATGGCGACCAGTTTGTCCACAAAATAGAGCCGACCATCGTACATCTTCTCGTGGATCAACACAGTGCCTTTGGCCTGGGTTGCCGTGACCAGGGCAATGCTCATCAGGTCTGGTGGAAAGGCGGGCCAGGGCTGATCGTCGATGCGGGGGATCGCGCCGCCAAAGTCTGTGCGAATCCGGAGCTCCTGCTCGTCTGCGATGACCAACGACCATCCAGTCGCACTTTCTGCTGTTTTCACCGTTTCCATGCGCACGCCCAACCGATCTGCAAAGACGATTTCCATCATGCGCAGATGTTCCGGGATGATCCCGTTGATACGCAATTCTCCGGCCGTGATGGCTCCCAGGCCGATGTAGCTGCCGATCTCCATAAAGTCTGGCCCTACTGTGTACTCGGCACCGGTAAGTCGCTCTTGGCCGTGGATGATGAGGGTGTTGCTGCCGATGCCGTCGATGGGGCAGCCCATGCGCACGAGCAGATTGCAGAGGTCTTGTACATGGGGTTCGCTGGCCGCATTGCGCAGGATTGTGGTTCCCTGGGCCAAGGATGCCGCCATCACGCCGTTCTCGGTGGCTGTCACCGATGCTTCGTCGAGTAAGATATCCGTCCCTTGAAGGCGGCCGTTGGCCCTCATTTCGAAACGGCCCTTGTCCACCATTTCGACACCCAGTTTGTTGAAGATGTGCAAATGGGTGTCGATGCGCCGCCGCCCGATGTCGTCGCCACCGGTTTTGGTGGCGGGTACAGCAAAATGGCCGTGGCGGGCGAGCAGCGGCCCCATCAGAGTCAGGGAGCCGCGAATTTGGGCAAAGAGTTTCGGGTTCGGCTCTGTGCTGCGTAGATTGGCCGCACACAGGGTAATGCTGTTGCCAGCGCGCTGCACATCCACACCCAATCCGGTCAGGAGTTCAAAGACGGCCTCCATATCACCGATCTGGGGCATGTTGTGCAGGGTGATCGGTTCGTCGGTAAGCAGGCAGGCTTCGGCCATGGGCATGGCTGCATTTTTATTGCCGCTGGGGGTGACTGTTCCTTGGATGGGCGAACCACCGTGAATGATGTACGAGGACATGGGTATCTCCGGATTGGAATGGGCGGGCTAGGATATAAATGAACGCAGCTCAGAAGCCAAGCGTTCCTCTTTTGTTCTGTCGCGCGGGCAGCGTTTGCATTCTAGTACGCTGTACAGCAGATCGTCAATTGCGTTCCCTGTTCTTGTCGTTGCCCGCTGTATTGCTCCGCTGCATTGTTGGGAACGAATGTTCTAAGATTGGCGTGCTTCAACTTCGTCTTTTGCTCCTTCTGTGGTAAAATTGGAGCATCAAAAAGTCTCTTTCAAATGTGGTATTTTTTTTCAATGCAGCCGAACAAAGGAACTGGTTTGGGCATCATCGATAGTCTGTCGGCTGGCTACCGTCTGCTTGTGGGGCGGCTAGAATTACTGTTGTTGCCGCTTTTTCTGGACGCGGTACTCTGGTTTGCGCCCCGCTTAAGCATTGAACCACTGCTGAACAGTTTTGCAGCCTTCTACACCGATATTTTTGCTCAACTGGGTGATAGCGCCCAGGCCATGGGGCCAGAACTGGCTGCCTCTGGCGAAGTGACAAAAGCTGTAGATGCGGTTGGTCAGTCGTTCAATCTGTTGGACCTCATTGTCAACTCATCCCTTTATCATGTTCCGAGCCTGCTGGTGGCGCTGCCTGGGTTGAAAATAGGGCAAAATAGCTGGGAGATTGCCTCGCTTTGGGACGCTGGGGGTGGCGCTCTCTTGTTGGGGTTGGTTGGTCTGCTTGTCGGCGTATTCTATATGAATCTGCTGGCTCGAATTGTACCCCTGGGCGAAGGGGAAAAAGGCGCGAATTCGTCCCAATTTGTCTCTGTGCTCCTGCGCCAGTGGCTGCGCTCGGTGGGCTTTTTGTTGGCGCTCTTTATTGCCCTGCTGATGCTCTACATACCCACCGCCGTGGGCATCACGGTGTTGATGTTGATCAGCCCAGCCCTGGGCGCGGGGGCAACCATGGTCATGGGCGGGCTGGTGACAGTGATTCTCTTCTACCTCTACTTTGTGACTGTTGGATTGGTGTTGGATGATCTTTCGGTGCGGGCGGCAGTCAAACGGAGCATTTTGTTGGTGAGGCACAATTTTTGGCCGACTGTCGGCTTCTTTTTGCTCACTAACCTGATCTCGGTGGGCATGACGCTTCTTTTACGCGGGATTGTGGATGCGGGCACAGTTGGTCTGCTGATCGGGGGGCTGGTCAACGCATTTATTGGGACTGGACTGGCTGTGGCTCTGCTCATTTTCTATCGCACCCGGCTGCTGGTTTCGGTGGATAAAATGCAGATTCAGTAGCGGCTGTTGTTTGAACCATCGATTGTTTGAACCATCGATGGTTCAAACAATCGATATTCTTGTATTTTGGATTTTCTTGTTTGTAGTGGAGGCACGCGTGGCAAACGGCAATAAAAAGACAGATTTCGTCTACGAAGCAGAACAAATTCAGGTGTTGGAGGGGCTGGAGGCTGTGCGTCGCCGCCCTGGCATGTACATTGGCGGAACCGATACCAAAGCCCTGCATCACATGGTCTACGAGGTGGTAGACAACGCCATCGACGAAGCCATGCAAGGGCGCTGCGATCATATCTGGATCACTATCCACAAGGATGAGAGTGTCACTGTCAACGACAACGGCGCGGGCATTCCTGTGGGCATGCAGCACCAGATGGGAATGTCGGCATTGACGGTTGTGATGACGAAGCTTCACGCGGGTGGTAAATTCGGCGGTGGCGGCTACAAAGTCTCTGGTGGTCTGCATGGCGTGGGCGTGAGCGCTGTCAACGCCCTGAGCACATGGATGGAGACAACTGTACGGCGCAATGGCAAAGTCTACCGCCAGCGTTTCGAGCGGGGTGTCCCCATGACCGAAGTCGACGAGATCGGCACTTGCGACCCCAGCGACACCGGCACGTCCCAACACTTTTTGCGCGACGATACGATCTTTCAGGTCTTTGAATACGATTGGCACACCCTGGTCACCCGTTTTCGGGAGATGGCTTTCCTGACCCGGCGCGTCGATTTCACCTTTGTCGATGAGCGCCCAGAGCAGCCGAAGGAGATCAATTTCTACTTTGAGGGTGGTGTGCAGACATTTGTTCGCTATCTCAACAAAAACCGGGAAGTGTTGCACGCACCGATTTATGTGGACACGGAAGTCGAGACCACCCAGGTGGAAGCGGCCATCCAGTACACCGATGGCTACAACGAGTCGATCTTCGCCTTTGCCAACACCATCAACACCCCGGACGGCGGCTCCCATCACACGGGTTTGCGTGCGGCCATCACCCGGCAGGTGAACGATTATGCCCGCAAGCAGGGCTTTCTGAAGGACAACGACGACAACTTCACCGGCGACGACACCCGCCAAGGCATGACGGCCATCGTCAGCGTCAAGGTCATCGAACCCCAGTTCGAGGGGCAGAACAAGCTCAAACTGCTCAACAACGAAGTGCGCTATCACGTGGAAACCGCGGTGGCCGAGGGCATCAGCAAGTGGATGGAAGAGAATCCTCGCGAGGCCCGCAAGATTATCGACAAATGTCAGACTGCCTATCGGGCGCGGGAAGCTGCCCGTAAGGCGCGTGACCTGGTCATTCGCAAAAGTGCGCTGGAGAGCCTGACCCTGCCCGGCAAACTGGCCGACTGCTCCACCCGGGACCCCAAAGAGAGCGAACTGTACATCGTTGAGGGCGACAGCGCCGGTGGCTCGGCCAAACAGGGCCGGGATCGACGCTTTCAGGCCATTTTACCCCTGCGTGGGAAGATTCTGAATGTGGAAAAGACCAGCCTGGACAAGGCTCTGGGCAACAAAGAGATCCAGGCGCTCATCACCGCCCTGGGTATTGGCATTGGTGACGACCTGAATGTGGCAAATCTGCGCTACAACCGCATCATCATCATGACGGATGCCGATGTTGACGGCGCACATATTCGCACGCTTCTCCTCACGCTCTTCTTCCGCTACATGGAGCCGCTGGTGGGGGAGGGACATTTGTACATCGCCCAGCCGCCGCTCTACAAGGTGCAGGTAACAGAACAACAGAACGGCAAATCCAAGCGTTCCGAGCAGTACGTCTACAACGACACATCCCTGCTGGACATGCGCAGCCGTTTGGGCGACGAAAATGTCAAACTGGAGCAGCGCTACAAAGGGCTGGGCGAGATGAACCCGGAACAATTGTGGGAAACCACAATGAACCCGGAAAATCGCACTCTCTTGCAGGTGCAAGTGGAGGATGCGGCCGAAGCCGACCGTACCTTCGATATGCTTATGGGGAGCAGCGTGCCGCCACGCCGCCGCTTTATTCAAACCCACGCCCACGAGGTCCAGAACCTGGACGTGTAATCAATCTCCGGAGGATCGATGACCCTCGATTCGTTGGTTTCGTGTGATCTCGACTACGAGAAAGATGGTAAGCAAATTGGATCGTTGCGCGTGCCCCAGTCGTTCAACACGGCAGGGTGGGCCAACTACTTTATTCCCATTGCCGTCATCAAAAATGGCAGCGGCCCGACAGTTCTCTTGTCTGGTGGCAACCACGGCGACGAATACGAGGGTCAAGTCACGCTGATGAATATGGTGCGCGATTTGGATCCGGCCCAAGTTCAAGGTCGGCTGATCATTCTGCCCATGCTCAACCGTCCGGCCTGTGTGGCCGGCACGAGACTTTCGCCCATTGATGGCCGCAACATGAATCGTGCTTTTCCCGGCCAGCGCAATGACACCATCACCGGGCTGATCGCCCATTACGTCAGCAACGCGCTGCTGCCCCTGGCCGACATTGTAGTGGATATCCATTCGGGCGGGCGCACCCTACAATTTACTCCATCTGTC
>JAHEML010000542.1 GCA_024643705.1 Caldilineaceae bacterium
AGCATCGATAGATTGCCCGATGCCCACCTCCTGCTTGATGACGTACTCAACCGGGCACAGGTGGAGGTGGATATGGAGGTGTGGGGTGCGGCCCTTGGCGAAGAGGATTCCGACACCCATTCGGACACCCAATCCGATAGCTATTCCCAATGACCGATAGCCATTCCCAGTGAGAAGGAGCAAAGAGATGGGCAATTCGCTTCCCCCCACCAGCTTGGACGGACAAATCAGGATCACCGGCATCAAAGCCGTGCAACCCAAAGCCGGAACCACCCTGATCCGTGTGGAGACCGACGCTGGTGTCCACGGCTATGGCCCATGCCATGGCAGCGGCCCCTTTGTGCGGGCGGCAATCGAACGGCTGGAAGGGCCACGCCTGCCCCACCTGGGTTTGATCGGCAAAGACCCCCTGGCAATCGATGTCCATTTCCACAACATGTTCTACGCCTATCCCCAGCGAGGGCGGGTGATGGGCGTGCTGAGCGCGATTGATATCGCGTTGTGGGATCTGGCGGGCAAACTGCTCGGGCAGCCGGTCTGTCGCTTGCTGGGTGGCCCATTCCGCACTGAAATTCCCCTCTACTCCCACTGTGCTGGCGGAGACTTCCTCAGCCGGGACGAATGGCGGGCCAGGGCGCAGAATATGCAAGACGACCCCTATGGGTTCAAAGCCTACAAAATCGACATCCATCACGTGCTCCACAGCCACATGCAAGAATATATCCCCGCCATTGGCCCTCGGGCCGTGCGCGATGTGGCCCAAGCCTATGGTCTGGCCAGGGAGGCTCTGGGTGACGAAATCGACATCATCGTCCACTGCCACAATGAGCTTGACTTGCCGAGCGCCATCCAGGTGGCCGAAGCAGTCGAACCCATCAAACCTCTCTACTTCGAAGACCCACTGGCCCCAGAGTTCAGCGACGCGTGGCTGGCTCTGCGCCGTACAACCCGTATCCCCATTTTGACAGGCGAGAACATCGCCCTGGCCGAAGGCGCGCTGCCATTCCTGCAACAGCAGGCCATCGACAGTCTCCAGCCCGATCTCATCAACTGCGGCGGCATCAGCGGGGCCAGACGTATCGCCGACCTGGCTGCCCTCTACCGCATTCCCATTTCGTGCCACAATGTCAGCGGATATGTGCTGGACATGGCGTCCCAGCAATTTTCTGCTTCCGTCTTCAACTGCCCTTTGATGGAATGCCGCCGAACAGCCGCCGAGGCTCCGGAAGCAACCGGCGAGAAGCTGGTGATCCGCAATGGCAAAATGGAAGTTGCCATGCGCCCTGGGCTTGGGTTGGAGCTGGACTTCGACTACATCAAGGCACACCGGGCCGACGACGAACCCTGGTGGGATTGATCGAAAGATTTTTTGATTTCTGGTCTACCCACTTAATTTTGGTGTTTTGTCAATTCAGTTGTATTCGATTTCATGGCGAATTGACATCATGTTGATCGATCCAGTTATTGTCAGTTCGTCGATATTTGTGTTTGACAACCGCCCAATTATGATTTATATTCCCTTTTGGGAGCGCTCTCAAACCCCTGGAGACGCTAACAACCCTTCACCAATGGCAAAACTGAGCCTTTGGAACATCGGGAACAATGCGAATTCGCGTAGATTCCCGTTGGCAGTAGGTATGAGTGCCCACACCCCCAAACCAGCGACGGCAAAAGGCCTGCGTGCCGGTCAAATTCTATGAATCTGGAAGATATTGCAAAACTTAGCGGTGTATCGCGCTCGACCGTTTCTCGGGTGATCAACGATGACCCCAACGTGCGCGAGAGCACCCGGCAGCGGGTGCAGGATGTGATCAGCCGCATGGACTTTCAGCCCAATCTGGCAGCGCGTACCCTGGCTACCGGACAAGCCAAAGTCATTGGTTTGGTTATTCCCATGGGCGTTTCCACCATGTTTACAGACCCCTACTTTCCTATGCTTATCAAAGGGATTTCTGCGGCCTGCAACGCCCAGGACTATTCTGTGATGCTCTGGTTGGCCGAGCCGGAATACGAGCGCCGGACCATCAACCAGATTTTGCACAATGGCATGATCGACGGCGTGGTCGTGGCTTCTGTCTTGATGGACGACCCGATTGTCGAGGCGCTGATCCACAGCAACATGCCTTTTGTGTTGATAGGTCGCCACCCCACCAATTCCCAAGTTAATTATGTAGATGTGGACAACCGTACTAGTAGTCGTCAGTTGGTCGAGCACTTGATCAACATGGGCCATCGGCGCATCGGCACAATCACCGGCGCACAGAATATGATTGCCGGTTCCGATCGTCTGCTGGGCTACATGGATGCCTTAACGCAAGGTGGCATCCCGCTTGATTTGGAGTTGATCGCGTCGGGAAACTTTACCGAAGAAGGGGGCTACGCCGCCATGAAACGGATTCTGCCCCACAGGCCGCAAGCAATTTTTGCTGCCAGCGATACCATGGCCCTGGGCGCTCTGCGTGCCCTGGAGGAAGCCGGGTTGCGGGTTCCCACAGATATTGCCCTGGCTGGCTTCGATGACATGCCCTTCTCGGCGCACCTGCGATCACCTTTGACAACCGTGCGTCAACCAGTTTTGGAAACAGGAATGCGCGCAGCCGAAGCCCTCTTTGACCTGTTGGAGAACCCAGCGCAAGGCCCAACCCATCTGCTTATGCCCACCGAATTGGTAGTGCGAGAATCAACCCCACCCCAACTTCAACCCACAAGTTGAATGGCCCCAGTTTGAATGGTAGAAACTTTGCCATAAGGTCATTTTTTTTGTCCCCCTCTGGGAGCGCTCTCGGTTGATCAACCATCACCGATCGGTCCTCCTGGAAAGTATATTTTGTACGTGAATTGAAGGTTTTGTTCAAGAAAGGTTCAAGAAGGAGCGAGTATGCGAACAACAAGAGTATTTCTATTGAGCAGCCTCTTGCTGGCTGCACTGGTCGGAGGCTTTCGCTGGTTTGGTGTGCCCACAGCGATTGCTGCTCCGTCCCAATCGGTCGATGCACCGGCTGCCCTGCCGATCATCGACGACTTCGAAGCGGGCGTGCCGGGCACTTTCTTCCAGTATGGGGACTACGGCAGCGGCACTGCCATCAATTTGACAACCACGGTCGCCAGCCTGCCTGGTGCTGCTTCGACCAATGTGCTGAGTGTCTCGTACACCAGCGCTGGCTGGGGTGCAGGCATTGGCAACACTGTGGACAAAGAAGACTGGACTAGCTACGACGGCTTCAGTTTCTGGTTCAGGGGTGCTAACAATGGGGGAACCTTTCGGGTGATCCTGAGCGACAACGGCGACCCCAACCTGTCTGGCGACACCGCCGAGCGCTTTGCCTACGAGTTTGTTGACAACAGCACAGCGTGGCGCTACGTCAGCATCCCCTGGACAGCCTTCTTCCGAGACCCTGGCTTTCAGCCTAGCGGCGCACCGAATGATGGCCTGACCCTGACCGCGGTCGAGGCCTACGCTATCGCCCTGCCCGTCGGCACATCCAGCACAGTCATGTTCGACGACATCCGGCTCTTCAAAACGTCTGTGATTGATAGCTTTGAAGCGGGTGTGCCGGGCACTTTCTTCCAGTATGGGGACTACGGCAGCGGCACTGCCATCAATTTGACCACCACAGTTGCTACCCTGCCGGTTGCGTCTTCGACCAATGTGCTGAGTGT
>JAHEML010000543.1 GCA_024643705.1 Caldilineaceae bacterium
AGACTGCCATGAGAATCGGAATGCGAAGTCTGTCATTCCAGCGTCCCACAATCTCACTTCGGTATCCGCCCGTGGAAACTCTGATTGTCGCCTGTGTCCAACAAAAGATGCGCCTGCCCCAGAGCCAGGAAGCCCACAAAGACGATCTGCGCCGTTTTCTGCGCTCGGCTGCCACCAAGCGGGCGCGGTTGGTCGTCTTCCCCGAAATGGCCGGGCTGATGGTTGTCCCCCCGTTGTTGGGTGGATTCCACGCCTCTTTGCTCATGCGGGCCGATGCCGCCCGCCGCCGCCAAGTCCCCTTTTGGCAGAAGATGACCGGCAGCTTGGCCGGTGCTTTGGCCCAGCGTGTCAAGGCCGATTTTCGACGCTTGTTGGGTGGCCTGTTGGAAACCAACCCGGGCAGCATCTGGTCGGCCTATCAGGAGACCTATGGCGGGCTGGCAAAAGAGTTTGATCTGACCATTGTCGCGCCCAGCGCCTATCTCCCCGACCCGGTGGATGGGATCATCCGCAACATTGCGGCTGTTTTTGGCCCCAGCGGCGAACGCCTGGGCTACCAGGCCAAGGGCATTCTCCACCCCGAAGATGAAGATTTGGCTCAACCCGGTGCCGAGTGGAATGTCATCCAGACCGACGTAGGGCGCATTGGCTTGATGTTGGGGGGGGACGTACTTTACCCTGAAATTGGCCGCCTCTTTGCCTATCAGGGCGCAGAAATGTTGATCGCCCAGGGTGCGGCATCCGAGCGGGTACTCTACGAGAAGCTGAGATCGGGCATGTTGGCCCGGATGCAGGATAACCAGCTCTTTGGGGCCATCAGCTTTTTGGTGGGCAACAACCAATTCAGCCGACGCCAGCGCGACCCCTTTGCAGGTAAGTCGGCCATTTTGGCCCCCCAGGAATTAACCCCCAATTCCAGCGGCGTGCTGGTGGAGAGTGCCAACTTCCGCAGCGAAAGCGTGATGACCGCTGTGTGGGATTTCCCCGCGTTGGCCCAATTGTGGGAGACATCCGACACCCCACTGCGCAGCCATCTGCCCATGGAAAAAGCCGGCGCGGCTCTGGCCCAGCTCTACCAGACCATGCAGCAGCTTCCCCGAATGGCCGATCTGCCTGCGTTGACCGCATCACCAACCGCATCACCCATAGAGACAGCACGCAGCCTGGACGATCTGCCTGTGTTGGCATCGGTAACGGCCCGCTGGCCCTTGGAAGAGGCCGACGCAACAGAGGGCGAAACCGAATTGCGGGATGAGGGCAGCCGTAATTTCTTGCACGCGGCCCACAACCATTCGGACGAACAATCCAACGAGGCGCACACCGTGCCCGACGGGGACGACGAAACCCAGGAAATGGATGTGTTGCCTGGCTCGGAGCACCCTGCCGGTTGATCCTGTCGTTTGTCCATTTTGTCCAACAAAAAAGCGTGAAACGTAGGGCGCTCAGCCATCCACGTTTCACGCTTTTCTATTGTTCCTTTGCCATTGTTTCAGCCGACACCTGCGGCGACTGCTTCTCCCGCTATTCTCCCTTCACAGCCGCCAGCATGGCCGCCTCGCTGGTAAATTTCACCCTGGGCCGCCCTTGGGCCTTGCCCCGCTCGTCCTCGATGGCTTCCAGTTTCAGCCAGTCGGCAAAGGTAAAGTAGGCCACATTGCGTTCTTGCAGCAGGGCGATGATGGCGTTGGGGCTGGCCGACGCGTCGGCCACTGGCGTCAAACTCGCCACATCCTCCATCATCAACGCCACAGTTTCAACCGCGTCTGGCTTGTTGGTGCCAATCACACCTGTGGGGCCGCGCTTGGCCCACCCCACCACATATTCGCCGGGAACGATTTCACCTTGATGGGTGGCGGTTACCCGCCCTTTGTCGTTGGGGATAATGCCCCATTTCTCGTAGAAGGGCACGCCAGGGATAGGCACGCTGCGGTAGCCGATAGAGCGAAAGACCAGGCCAACGTCCAGGGTTTCAAAGCGCCCCACACCATCGCAGGCAATGTAGCCGGTGTCGGTGGGGTGTAGCTCGTTCACCTCCATGCGCATGGCTGTCACCGCGTCGTCGCCCAAAAGTTCCACCGGGGAGCGCAGAAAGTGAAAATGAATCTGACGAGGCTTGCCGGTTGTGCCCTGTTCGGCCAATATCTGCATGGTTTCCAGGTTGCGGGCAGCGGTTCGGTCAGAGTCCAACGAAGCCTGACTGGCTGGGTCCAGCACCAAATCTTCGGCTTTGATGACCACATCGGCTTCTGCCAGCTCTCCCAACTCTTTGATCTCTGGGTTGGTAAACTTGGCCTGGGCTGGGCCGCGCCGGGCTACAATATGAATGTGCTTGACCTTGCTTTTGCTCAGCTTTTCCAGAGCATAGTCGGCAATGTCTGTTTCAGACAATTCTTCGATTGACTTTGCCAGGATGCGTGTCACATCCATTGCCACATTGCCCACCCCAATCACGGCTACACTTTCGGTGTTCAGATCAAAGTCGAAGTCGGCAAAATCCGGGTGACCGTTGTACCACGCGACAAATTCTGTGGCCGAAAAGCTGCCGGTCAGATTCTCGCCGGGGATATCCAGTTGCCGGTCGGACGATGCGCCCGTGGCGTAGATGATTTGATCGTAGAGGCTTTTCAGTTCATCGTGGTTGATCTCCTCGCCCAGGCCCACGTTGCCGAAATAGCGTACCCGGCTATCGCTGATGGTGCGCTCGTAGACTTTGGTGACTGATTTGATCTTCTGGTGATCTGGGGCCACGCCGTAGCGCACAAGACCGTAGGGGGTGGGCAGCCGGTCGAAGATGTCGATGGAGACGTGGATTTCTTTCTGCTGCAAGAGCGCGCCTGCCGCATAAAAGCCTGATGGGCCTGCGCCTACGATCGCAACCCGCAAGGGCCTACTGTTGGAACCTAATTTCCCCGCCAATGGTCAACTCCTTTGTTGTGGAAAGGAAAAGCTGGAAAGTAGCTCGATGCTGTCTAAATCAATCCTGCTATCCACCTCAACCCTGTGGTTAGCCTTTGTTGAGCATGGCCCCAAACTGGCGGGCAAGGGTCAGCACGCTGATGCCAAGCTGGAAGTAGTCAGATGTACCAAGGGCAGCCGCAGCCGCCTGCTCTCCTTCGCCTTCGCGTTTGCTCGCCATCCAGGCAAAGATGCCGCCCAGAAAGGCTCCAGCCAGCACACCGGTGATAATAACTCCTGTTTGATTGGAAGATTTCATTGCAAGTCCTCGCTTTCGTTATCAATTCATACCGTATCAATTTATACCGTATCAATTTATGCAGGCATCGTTTCCAGATGTTACTTCTGGGCGTTCTCAAACAGACTTTTGCCTATTTTCTGTGCCCTGTTTGCTTTACTGTGTACGGCGATCAACGGCGCTGCCACCCGATTCGACAAATCCTCTGTTTTTTGGTTGACCTGGCGGCTAAATCCCTGTGCCTTGGCAAACCCCAATGCCGTCTTGGCAAGCAGCCAGTTGATCCCCTTCACCAGGAAGTAGGCGATGACTGTTGGGATGAGAAAAAGGATAAAGGCGTGGATGGCAATCCAAACCACCGACACGTTGCGCCAAAATTCGATAGACATAAGACCTATTACCTATTTGTGGGTCCACTGCTACAATAGAGATCGGGATCATCGCGGCACACATCATTCACTGCCA
>JAHEML010000544.1:0-408 GCA_024643705.1 Caldilineaceae bacterium
GGCGCAGGCGGGGAATGTGGGTTTCGGCGAGGAGTGTAGTAGTCAGTGCTTTCAGATCGGTGGCGAGGCTACCGGGCAGGTCTCGCCCGTAGGAGCCGAGATGGACACCGGTCAGGACGATTTCCTGGTAGCCTTCCGCGACCAACTGCTGCACTTCTGCCACAATGTCGCCCAGGGTGCGGCTCCGGCTCGCTCCACGCAGGGCTGTGACGATGCAAAAGGTGCATTTGTTATCGCAGCCGTCCTGTACTTTGACAAAGGCACGGGTGCGATTGGGGGCGTTGTTGGCTTGCGGCTGGGTAAACGGGGTGCCATCGGGTTGCAGACGGGCGATGTCGTCGGGATCCTCCAACTCTGCGCTCCACGGCTCCAGCAGGGCGTGGAGCATCTCTTTTTGTTGGTTGTCGG
>JAHEML010000544.1:433-3655 GCA_024643705.1 Caldilineaceae bacterium
CAGCTTCGGGCGAAGGGGCGATCTGGTGGCCTGCCGCGGTCAACCGGGCCGCCAAAGTGTTATTTTCGCTGTAGTTCAGCCGGCAGCCCAGTTGGTCCAGATAGATGCGCATATTATTGGGGGATGATCAGCCGATCGCCCACCCGGAGCAGGTCTGGGTTGGTGATGCGGTTGGCGTCGATGATGGCATCCGCCGAGACGCCGTATTGGGCGGCAATGGAGCCGAGGCTCTCGCCAGCCGCGACAATATGAATGATCTGGTTAGCGGCTTCCAGCTCGGCGGCTGTCAGGCCGGGGATAATCAACTCTGTGCCGGGGCTGACAACATTGGGGTTGACCATGCGATTCACTGCCACCAGTTCGTCGACAGAGACGTTATATTTTTCGGCAATAACGGAGAGGACTTCTCCAGCCTGCACCACGTGGATTGCTGGCGCACCGGGGTTGGTGGTTGTTTCGCCGCTTGCATTGGCAGGTGTGTTGGGCTGATAGCCGGGGATGAGCAGTTCCTGGCCCACATAGACGCTATTGGGGTCAGCCAGGGTATTGGCGGCCACAATGTCGTTGGATGGCACATCGAATTTGAGCGCGATGGAAAAGAGCGAGTCGCCCACGCCAACGGTGTAGGTAAAGGGTTCGGGTGTGGGTGTGGGCAGACCATCTGCGGTGGCACCAGGTATATTGGGGACCCGCAAGACCTGGCCCACCTGCAAATCGTCGGTAGCTAAGAGGTTGATTTCGCGTAGTTCTTGGGCGGAAATATCAAATTTCTCGGCGATGGTGGAAACTGTGTCCAGGGGTTGTACCGTATAGGGTACCGTTTTGGGCTCGGTGGTTTCGGTGGGCTGGGGTGTAGCGGCTGGGGTGGGCGCGGGGGTGGGCGCTGCGCTGCGTGTTACAGCCGGTTCGGCCACTTGTTCGCTGGCTGCTGTGGGCACAATCACAGCTTCGGCTTCTGGCGTGCTTCGGTCGCGGGTACACCCTGCCAGGATGATCATGACCAATCCTACGACTACTGCGTCTCGCATCCATTTATTTGCCATGCCCATATTTGTCATGCCCATTCTGCTTTCTCCCGCCAGGTGCGAGACTGCCTGTTCGAACGATTCGATCTGCAAAATTGCGCTCACAAAGTGGTTGGATGATAGCACAGCCACCCGTCTGGCGCAAACAATTTGCCGTAGTACACCCCGCTGTGTGTCGCCAATCACAGACTGGAATCGGGATAGGGTGTATTGTGTTGATTGTTCGTTTCATTGTGCGTGCATTTTCAACCCCCGCCGATTCCAATTGAATCATTTTCAACCAAACTTTTCAACCGTTGGGAAACGGTCTGAATTCGAACCGGCGAATGTCCTATATCAATTTCTCCTATCCTGTACACTGTAGCCAGAAATGGATTTGACCCGATGAACACACACCTGTTCACGCAAGAAATGGAGAGAGAAATGAAAAGCCGAACGATTCTATTTGTAATCACAACCATTCTTCTTCTGGGTGCAGTGCTGGCAGGAATGGTGAGCGCACGAGAAACCGATGTCAAGAGCGCAGCGTCTGCCGTGAGCCTGACAAATGTGCGGGATTACGCGGCGGCTGACGCCCAGGGCGCTCCCTCTTATGCGGTAGACGGTGGTCTACTCTTTGCTGGCAATGGATCGACCTGGCAGCGGCTTTCGACCCCAGCCGGCCTGATTGTCAATGCGGTTGCTGTGAGCAGCAACCAGCCCGACCTTGTCTACATTGGGGCTGCTAACGAGCTTGCAATTTATGTGTCTAGCGACGCCGGCCAAAGCTGGCTGCGGATTGCTCTGTCGACCCAAGCCTTGGGCGCCGTGACCGATATTGCGGTGGATGGAGTCAATCGGCTGGTCTATGTTGGCACAGATACCGATGGCGTGCATCGCCTGCGGGATGTGGGCAGCAGCATGATCGCAGCCGGCCATCTGTTGCTGGATGAACCTGTGGAAGAGGTTGTGGCGGCGAGCAATGGCACAGCCCTGGTTCGCACCATGTGGAAATTGTACCGGGCAGAAGACATGGGCTTGCGCTGGGTTGCTGTGGAGAATCTCCCCAGCCCGGCCACTGCTCTGGCGATCGCGCAGACGACGCCGCCCACCTTTTACGTCGGTACGGCTGCGTCGGGCATCCGCAGTAGCCAGGATGGGATTACCTGGCAGGCGGTCAACACTGGGTTGGGCTTTACCCCTGGCAGCCAGCTATTTGTCGATGATCTGGCAGTTGATCCTGCCCAGCCCGGTGTGGTCTATGCCGCCACCAGCTTGATTTTCGGGTCGGCCAATGCCCACACAACTCCGGTTGGCGTGGCGATGAGCAGCAATAGTGGCGCAAATTGGGCCAGCTTGGCCCCCATGTCTGATGTGGCTGTAGCGATGTTGATGCCGGTGAGCGGTGAAACGGGCGCTGTCTACGCCCTGACAGCGGCCAGCCGTGCACCTCTGGCTTTGGGCAGCGCCACCGAGATTGCACCGGCCGCGGCTGTCACAGTAAACGCACCGGCGACGCCAAACTTCACGGGAACTCTGGCGTGGATTCTGGCTTCACTGGCCGTGATGGGTTTGGTTACCCTGGTTGTGATGGAGATCCGCCAGCGCAGTAACGTGGCACACGAAGCAGGATTGGCCGCTGCAATCTAGGCCGCTTTATTATCAACGAGAGAGTCAACCGAGAAACATAGTTGTCCGAGACGCCTTTTCCATCGAAGGCGTCTCGGATTTTTATTTCAATTGGGGGTAGGCTGCGACGATTGCCAGGACGGTGAAAAGCAGGGTTGTGAGGTTGAAAAGCAGGAAGGAACCTGTGAGAAAGAGGAGAACAAGGCTGCCAAAGAGGACGCCGCTGATGATGCCGACGAGGGCAAAGGTGGGCAACTGTCGACCCCGCCGTCGCCCTACCGCCCGCCGGATAATCTGGGCCAGCAGGCTGCCCGCGCCCGAACCGGCGATAAAGGCAATGATCAACCCGAAGAAACCAAAGCCACCCAACAGTATGCCCACCATGGGCGCGGCAATGGCCGAGACGAGGAAACCCACGCCCAGGGCGACAAAATTGTCGCTGCCCAGTGCGTTGAAATAGACGTTCTGCTGCTGGTGGATGCAGTCGGTGCAGCGGTAGCCTACGGGCGTCTGCACGGCGCATTTCATGCAGATGGGTTTGCCACATTTGTTACAGCGCAGCAGGGTTTCGGTATCGGGGTGGTTGGCG
>JAHEML010000545.1 GCA_024643705.1 Caldilineaceae bacterium
CGATCAATTGGATAGCCTTCTCTTTGCCCTGGGCCACTTTCTGCACCGTCAGGGCGCGTCAACCCTCTGGCATCAACTTGTGGCCGACGGTGGGCGCATGGCCGATGGCAACCTGGCCTTGGGGCTGGCCCGCAGCGATCTGGCTAGTCTGGCCGAATTGTTGGCCCATCCGCCCCTGCTCTGCTTCGACGAATTGGATTTTCTGCGCCCCCTCAGCCAGGCCAGTGCCCAGCCCAACCATGTCCAACTTCTCGAATTTCTCGACAGTTTACGCGGTCATACGGCCATCATCCTGATCGGTCAGCGGGCCTTTTGGGAGAGCGATGCTCTTTATACCCTGGATGGTCTGGATGTAAACCAGATGGGCGCGTTGCTCACCGCGCTATCTGTGCCCCACAGCCCCGCCGACCCAGCCAGGCTCCACACCTACACTGGTGGCAACCCCCGTTTGGCTGATCTTTGCATTGCCCTTTTCCAGGCGGGGTCAGGCCAAACCCTGGCCGATGTGTTGGATCAGTTGCCCCAGTTTCAGGCTTTGTTGCCTCTCTGGGTGCGCCTGGAACGACGGCTGCCCAACCGAGAGCGGGAAATTTTACGGAGTCTCTCGGTCTACCGCTCACCTGCCCCGGCTGATGCCTGGATGTTTGGAGCCGACACGGTGGTTGAGGGGAAGACCGATGACGAATCAACCGACGCCCTGACCCAATTGATCGAACGGCGTTTGGTGCAGCGGGACGAGCAAGGTGGTGTGGCCCTGTTGCCCGCCCTGCGCGAAGTGATCTATGCCGAAATGTCTGCCGAAGACCAGGAAGATCGTCATGCCCAGGTCGCGCTTGTCCGGGCCGAACGGGGCGAATACACCCCGGCAGCCTATCACTTGCAGCGTGCGGGGCAGGATGAAACCGCCATCTCGCTTTGGTATGCCCACCGAGCGGATGAAATCCATCGGGGGCAGGCCGGGGCCGCGCTGGCCCTCTTCCAGGGAATTTCCCCGCGTCGTCTCTCCGGTCGCGCCGAAAAGCAACTACGTCTGCTGTTGGGCGAACTCTACCAACTGGTGGGCGCACCGGGGCAGGTGATTGCAAGCCTGGATGGGGCTGTTTGGGATGAGGACGATCCCGGCAAGGTGGATGCGGCTCTGCTGCTGGGCAAAGCCTACGACCGTCAAGGCCAGGGGGATCAGGCCCAGCGCAGCTATGCGGCTGGGTTGGTGGCCGCCGAAACGTTGCAAAGCCGCATGGTGGAGCTTCATGTGCAGCGGGGGCTGATCTACCTGCACGAGCGGGATTTGCAAGAGGCGTGGCAAGAAGCCAAGCGGGCCGCTTATCTGGCCGAAAATATGGTGGGCGCGCTGCTGGAACAGTCGGGGCGGTTGCCCGAAGCCGAGGAGCGCTATCGCTCGGCCCTCTCCATCTCCCAGGAAAGTGGCTATCTGGCCGGTGTCGCCAAGAGCTATCACAACTTGGGCAATGTCTCGTCCCGGCAAAAGCGGCTGGATCAGGCTATCGGTTTCTACCAGCAAGCCCTGGACACCCACGAGCAGATGGGCAACCGGGTCGGGTTGGAGATCGCCCGCAGTGGCATTGTTGCGCCCTATCTCCAGGCAGGACGCTACATCGAGGCTGTGGCCGCGGCCAGCCAGGCCCTGCGCTTTTTTCAGGCTATGGGTGATTCGTTTTGGATTGCGCTGAATGCGTCCAATTTGGCCGAGGCCCATGTGGAGTTGGGGAATTTCGACCAGGCCGAAGGCTACGCCCACCAAGTGCTGGCCGAGGAGGAACCCCACAGCCACCCCTACGCACTCTTTAGCCTGGCGCGGGTGCGCCAGGCCAATGACCGATTGGACGAGGCCGAGTCGGTGCTTCAGCAGGCGCGTCGGCTGGCCGAGTTCAACGAAGACCGCTATCTGTTGGCCTATTGCTGGGAAGAGTTGGGAAAGGTGCAGTGGGCGAGGGAGGATTTGGAGTCGGCACGGGCTTCGTATGCCCAGGCGCTGGAGCTGTTTCGGGCGCTGCGTATCGAAGACAAAGCCGACAGCGTCGCCGCGCTCCTGGATACATTGTAAAATAGATCTTGCGGATTTCTGAGGCGCTGCTTGTAGCAGCGCAAGTATAAAGTACCGATTCTTTTCGTTTACCCTTCCCCACACGCTACCCCGTTGGCCGCCGCGCAGATCATCCCCATCATCAATTTCATGGCCTGTTCATCGCTCATGCCTTGGTCGCGCACAAGCGATTGCCACGTTTGGAAAGCAATGGCGTGCCCGATTGCCCCCCGGCAGAGAATTGCATTTTCCCCGTCGTCCCAAGGGTGGGCCAGCATATCCCGCACAGTATTCCAATAGACGAACATCGGCTCCAAAATCTCCTGTAGCAGGGGCATCTGGGGTACATCGATCATCGCCCTGGCCATCATTATCTCGGTCTGGCGATGATAGGCGTAGATGTGGGTGAGGGCTGTGCGCACCTGCTCTTCGCGCTGGTCTATCCCCATCCATTGGACCGGATCGGGCGGTGGATTTGATTGCAGATAGTGGCCGGTACAGCCTTCCAATAATGATCGCTCATCGGGAAAATGGCGGTAGACTGTGGCGCGTTCCACGCCAGCCCGCTGGGCAATGGCGCTGATCGTCGTTTCGATTCCGCCGATTTCCTGGTGAAGCGTGATGGTTGCTTCGACGATGCGTGTGCGCGTCTCTTCTTGCTGTTGCGCTCGCTTTTTTTTCTGATAGGTACGGGGCATAAAGTATGCGTCACTTTTCGATGAACATAATTGTATAATGAATTGACTTTGGTAGAGTAACGTGCTACACTCGCGTCATTTCATTGTACAACTATGCGCGTGAAATTGCCATTTTCTCCAAACGACGTATCTTCTCAATATAGATCTGTCAGGTGCACCAGTAGAGTTGATTTGGTTGACAAAGTTTCTCCGGTGGTGCACCTGATAGGTCTTGGCTGGCCCTCGGTTTGTTGAGAAGATACCAACCGACTTTGAATATGTGATGCATCGAGCCGCTTTTGTGAGGCATCTACCCTCACCCAGCCGTGATATGCTCTAGATCATACGGAAGATGAAAGGTTGACCATTCGATTCTCATCTAAATGTATGTAGGGTGGAAGAATAAATACAACAGCCATCACTCATGTCAAATTTCTTGGCACTATTTTCAAAAAAGGAGTCTACAATGGAAACGATAGCAAATGTGTCGTATCGGCAGAACCGCACTGTGGCAATGGGGATTGTCATCATCATGGCCCTTTTGCTGGCTGCGTTTCAGCCGGTTCCCACGGCCCATGCCGGTACTGGATTCGCCTACTATTGGTCGCTCACGTTTGATTTCAACGACAGCCTCAATGGCAGACTGCACATCGTAGTGGGCCACAATGAGGATGGCGCACCCCAAGAGCCGCCGATCTATGTGCAAGACAGCATTGTCCATTGCAAGCGGATGGGGAATGCGACAATTTCTGGCGGCTTGCTGAAGCTTAATGGGGGCTATCTTGCTTGCGAGCTGAACTTGGGCGCGGAACTGGAAAAGGCATTTTCCGAGTGCGACGATATTGTGCCTGGCTGTGCGGTGAAGATTGCAGAAAAGGAAGCCTATACCCATTTCCGGGCTACGGCGGTTGCGCTGGCGACAAATCCAGGAGCG